>WAJY01000183.1 GCA_015523645.1 Geoglobus sp.
ATGAGAATAAAAACCCAAAATTCCTTGCCAAATGCTGAGAATGATGTTCTTGCCTTTATGGATAGAATAATAGACGTCTTCTTTCCCCACGGATCTCATTACAAGAAATTCAACAATCCAAAAGTTCTTAGGGAATTTGTGACAAGACAGATGAGAAAGTTTGCAGGCTTTGGCAACACACCAAAAGCCTATCCAAAGATAAACGCCAGTTTTGAGGAAATTGATGTGGATGTTGCGGTTGTAGGCGGCGGTCCTGCAGGACTTTCGGCAGCAATTCATGCTGGGAAATACAATGCTAGAGTTGTTCTGATGGATGAAAATAATTACCTAGGAGGACAGTTGATAAAGCAAACACACAGGTTTTTTGGAAGTGCAAAGCATGAGGCAGGAACGAGAGGTATAGAGATAGCACGAATTCTTGAGGAGGAGATCAAGAGATATCCAAACATTGACATCAGGACTGAGACAAAGGTTTTTGGCATCTACGGAAAGACAATTGGGGCTGTTGAGAGAGACTCAAAGTTATTGAAGATTAATGCAAAGAAGATTGTGATAGCCACAGGTGCCTATGAAAGAACTCTGATCTTTGAGAACAACGATCTCCCGGGAGTTTATGGAGCCGGTGGAGTTCAGACGCTAATGAATGTTTATGGCATAAAGCCAGGAGAGAGGGGATTGATAGTAGGCTCTGGAAACGTTGGTTTGATTCTTACCTATCAGCTTCTTCAGGCTGATGTTGAAGTTTCGGCTATAGTTGAAGCCATGCCAAGAGTTGGAGGTTACTTCGTTCATGCCGCAAAGGTCAGAAGGCTTGGAGTGCCGATATATACAAGACACACAATTCTAAAGGCTATTGGAAAGAAAAGAGTTGAGGGTGCAGTTATAGCAAAGCTTGATGAAAACTGGCAGATAATAAAAGGGACAGAGAAAGAAGTAGACTGCGATTTCATCTGTGTTGCTGTTGGTCTCTCCCCAGCTCATGAGCTTCTTTATCATGTTAATGCCCAGATGAAGTTTGTTCCCGAGCTTGGCGGCTTTGTTCCACTTAGAACTAGATACAATGAGACGAGTGTTGAGGGTGTTTATGTAGCCGGAGATGTTGCAGGGATTGAGGAAGCAACTGCAGCCATAATGGAGGGCAGAATAGCAGGATTGCATTCAGCCATAAAGCTAGGATACGGTGGAGATGAGGCTGAAAAAGAGCTTGAGGAGGCTATTAAAGATCTGGAAGAGTTTAGAGCTGGACCGTTTGGAGAGAGAATAGTTTGTGGACTGGAAAAGTGCGTTTTGGAGAAAGAGGTGTTGATTTGATGTACCTTGAAAGGGGTTATCTTGAGGATGATGAACTGCCACCAAAGCCAAGCGATGAGAGGCTGAGAAGCAAGAGACCTGTTGCATACATCGAATGCCCACAGCCAATTCCATGCTCTCCGTGCTACGAATCCTGCAGATTTGACGCCATTGAGATGAAGAACATAAACGATCCACCTAAAATGGATTATGAGAAATGCACAGGATGCATGGCTTGCATAAGGGTGTGCCCAGGCTTGGCAATATTCATGCTCCAGATTAAGGATGATAAGGGGTATGTTACACTTCAATACGAGTTTCTTCCATGGCTTGAGAAGGGTGATGAAGTCAGGCTTTTTAACAGAAAAGGAGAGGAGATTGGCAAGGGAGTTGTTACCTGGGCTCTGAAGCCAGAAAGAAACGATAACACCCAGCTTGTCACCGTTGAAGTTGAAAAGGACTTGATTTTTGAGGTAAGGGCAGTTAGAAAGAGGTGAATTCGGATGGGAAAGAGCAGAAAGATCGTATGCAGATGTGAAGATCTTACGGAAGAGGAAATAATTCACGCCATAGATGAAGGTTACAATGATCTGGAGAGCTTGAAGAGGTATACAGGTGCAACAACAGGAGCCTGTCAGGGTAAGGGTTGTTTAATGCATTTAATAAGAATTCTCTCCCAGAAAACCAAGAGAAGCCCTGAGGAAATAGGTGTTACAACTCAAAGACCACCTGTCAATCCCGTGCCACTGCTAATTCTCTCAGAAGGTGATACCGAATGAGGGTTGCAGTAATTGGAGCGGGAGTGATGGGTCTTTCAACAGCATACTTTCTGGCAAAGAGTGGTGTTGAGGTGAAAGTTTTTGAGCAAAAGTATCTCACGTATGGCGCAAGCGGCAGAAATTCTGGCGGAATAACTGCAATGCTGGACAGAGAAGAACTCATTCCTTTTGCAATGAGAAGCCTGGAGATGTATGAAAATCTGCCTTCAGAGCTTGAGTTTAACTTTCTCTTCAGAATGGATGGCTACATTAAGGTTGCAGACAGAGATGAAGATGTAGAAAGGCTTGAAAAGTCACTAAACCTTCAGAGAAAGCTTGGTGTTGATGCTGAAATTATAGAACCTCAGGAGATAAGAGATCTCATACCAGATTTTAATAGCTCTGCTGTGACATTTGCTGTTTTCAGCAAAAATTCCGGCGTTGTTTTTCCATGGCCGGTAGTCTGGGGACTTGCAAAGGGTTGTAGAGAGCTTGGAGTGGAGATAAAAACTCATACAAAGGTTCATGATATTACAATAGGTGAAGGCATTAGAGGCGTGAAGGCTGGGGATGAGTTTTTTGAGGCAGATGTTATTGTAAATTCTGCAGGTGCATGGAGCAATGAGATGAGCAGGATTGCGGGAATCGAGCTTGGAAATAAGATAATGAAGGAGGAGATATGTGTTACTGAAAGCATCAAACCGTACCTCGATCCCTATCTTCTCGATGTTAGCCATGGTTTATACATAAGTCAGACCTCAAGAGGAGAGATAGTCGGTGGGATAACTGGCAGAGAGGTGGAAAAAATCGAAACAAAGAGCTCAATGGATTTTCTGGTTAAATATGCAAGGAGAGTTACTCAGCTGATACCGAAGCTAAAGGGCTTGTCCATTCTAAGACAGTGGTCTGGTGTTTATGATGAGGGAAAAGACGGACTTCCAGTTGTTGGCTTTAGTAAGGATGAGAGCTTCGTTCAGGCTAATGGTCTTGGACACTGGGGCATGACAATAGGACTCTCACTTGGAAAGGAGCTTGCAAAACTAATAATTAAAGGAGAAAATCCAAAATTGAAACCTTTCAGTCCTGAAAGATTTTAGCTACTTCCTCTTCTTTTTGATTACCTCCTCAAGCCTTCTGCCTATTGGCTCTTCATGTGTGTATGGGCACATTAAATAGTGTTCAACAGCTCTAGCAAGTGCATCCTTTGTTGCAAGCTCCCCGGTCTTTCTTTTAAGCTCCTCAAGCACCTCCTCAGGCAGAACGGTTTGAGCGTGTATGATTTTCACCATTATAACTCACCTTATCATTATTATGCAAAGTTTGGTATTTAAAGTTTTTGAAGGAAAGTTTTGAAAGAAGGGAAAACTGTAGAAACTCAGGAAATATTAAATAGCTTTTGGTTAATCTCTAATTGCAATGGTAGAAGATTTGGATGGCAATTATGAATATGTGATCCTGGGCTGCGGTGGTTTGGGGTTAGCCATTGTCAAGGAGATTACAGCAACCGGTAAAAAGGTTCTCGCAATAGACAAAAACCCTGAAAAGGTGGAAGTGTTAAAGGATCAGGAGATAGATGCAATTGTTGGGGATATAAATGATGACGAAACGCTAAAAGCTATCGACTACAGCAAGCTTTCGGCTGTTTTAATTCTGACATCCAACGACTCACTCAACAAGGAGGTTGCAAGGAAGATAAGAAAGAGAGACAAGGATGTGCTTATTGTTTCAAGGGCAAATGCTGTCAAAGCTAGGGAGGAGCTTGAGGAGGCTGGAGTTGATGTCGTTGTGACGCCGGTTGAAAGCATGAAAAACCAGCTTCTCATCGGGATAAAAAAAGCAGAATCACTGAGAAAAATCAAGCTTCTCAAAAAAACAATTCAGAACACTAACGGAAAGCTTGGCATCTTTACCCATGACAATCCTGATCCTGATTCAATAGCATCCGCTCTTGCCCTGAAAGAGATCTCAAAGCACTTCGGGGTTGATGCTGACATTCTCTACTACGGGGAGGTGCAGCATCAGCAAAACAAGGCTATGGTAAACCTGCTGAACATACCAATTGTAAATGCAAGTGAGGCGAATCTCAAGGAATACTCAAAGTTTGCACTTGTAGATTCCGCGGGTCCAGGATTGAACAACTCAATTTCAAACGATGTTAGGATCAGCATTATAATTGATCACCATCCTGCTGAAAATGTTAGCGGGGAGTTTGTCGATGTTAGGGAAGACGTTGGGGCAACCGCAACAATTCTGACACTCTATCTTCAGGATTTGAAAATAGTTCCAACAAAAACCCTAGCAACTGCACTCTTCTTTGGAATTCAGACAGAAACTGAAGAATTCAGGAGGAATGCAAGGAGAAATGACTTTCTCGCATCGGCTTATCTCTATCCGTTTGTTGACAATGAACTTCTTGAAAAGATGGAGGGTCCTGCTCTCTCAACTGAGACATTGGATGTTCTTGGAACAGCAATTAAAAATAGAGAGATATTCTCTTCCTTCCTCATATCATTTGCCGGCTTTATTACAGACAAAGATACACTACCCCAGGCAGCTGACTTTTTGCTCAAGCTTGAAGGCATATCAACAGTCTTGGTTTTTGGCGTCATCAAGGATTCTGTTTACATGTCAGCAAGAAACTCGGATGTTAGAGTTAACATTGGGGAGGTGCTAAAAAGAGCTTTCAGAGATGTTGGAAGTGCTGGAGGACATGCCCATGCTGCTGGCGGAAAGATACCGCTCGGCATTTTTGGAGACGTTAGTGACAAAGAAACTCTGGCAAAGCTTGTAACCCAAGCTGTAAAGAAAAGATTTTTGAATGCAATTGGAATAGAAATTGAAGCCTAATCTCTGTCTCTCCCAACAACCTCATGGTAGGTTGTTCTTATTCTCTCCTTTCCCTCCGCGCAAACATGAATGGATGCATAAGCAATCTCGGGAATGCTTTGGAGAAGGCTGTCCATTATCCTAACTGTTAGCTGATCCGCGTCCCTGACCCTCATCTCTCCATCCACTGTGACGTGCATGTCAACATGCAGTCTGTTGCTGCCGATGTATGTTGCAATAACATCATGGACATCTCTCACCTCCTCAAATTTCGTTACAACGCTTTCAATCTTTCTGTAAAATGACTCATCTGGACTGTGCCCAAGAAGCATTCTTGCATTCTCCAGAACAAGCTTGAATCCGCTGTAGGCTATAATAACTCCAATGGCTATGGAAACCCCAGCATCTGCATGGGGAACTATCGAAGAGACTGAGATGGCTAGAACAGCAGAAAGCCCTGAGAGCATGTCATTCCTAAGCTCATATCTCATTGCAACAACCTCTGGCATATCTCCATCTTTTCTGAGAGTAATGAAGACTAGAAGAAGAGGTATCAGACTTGCTAGCATGAACGCAATTCCGACTATCTGATTTTCCGATACACTAGGAGTCAAAAACCTGTAGACTCCTTCTTTCACAAGCTCGTAGGATATGATGGAGATAAAGGAGACTCCAGCAATTAAGGAACCTATGTTGCTGGCAAGTCCGTGTCCCAGAGGGTGATGAAGATCAGCCGGCTTTCTCGATATCCTTGATGAAAGATTGAGCACGATTATCACAAGAACATCGGTTATTGAATGCAAAGCCTCGGCAATTAAAACAAGAAATCCTGTGGTGAGAAAGCCAATGGTTCTTACAATAACAGAGATTGAGTAGGCTATGTAGCCATATCTCATTTCCTCCTCCTCTTCAAAAGAGATGGTAAATGTATGGCATATTTTCCATCTTCCTGAAGGGCTATCACGACCTCACCACTTTCAAGTAATTTTTCGATATTTAACTCATACATTCCAGGAGCGATAATTCTGACGCTCTCTATTCTCTCAAACTGCTCTTTTATTTCCTCAACCTCTTTTCCTCTCTTTCTGGGAATATAAAGAAACTTGTTGTTCCCGCACTCACACCCCTGGAGAATGGAAACATCACCATCCTGGTATTCTTTCCCGCACTTTGTGCATCTGTGAGGCATCACTTATCACCGAGGTGCACCATTGCTGTTATCAGATCCTCCTTTCTCGACAGGGTTTTTACCCTATTTGCAGGACCTATCAGAGTTAACCTACCGCTCTTTTTTCCAAACAGCTTTGAAAGAAAGGTCTCTTTTGGAGGGTAGCTTTCCACCTCAATGCCAACAAAACTCTCATGGTCTATCTCCAGCATTGTTAGCTCGATGAGCTTTGCCTCCTCCTCAGGAGACAGTCCGCTTTCAAGCACAACAATCTTTCCTTCCTTTACATTATCGAGTATCATTCTGAGCTTCTCCATTGATCCCATTTTCTCAAGCTTCTCCTTAGAAACCAAATTCAGCTGAACCCCTTCCATAGTCCTCACCCAAACTTGTCAGCCATAATCTTGTATAGCGTATCAATGTTCAGTCCTTTTAAGGCAGAAACTGGAACAACTGTGTGCTGGGGAAAGGCTGACTTTATTCTTGCCGGAGAGGCATTTGGAAGATCGATCTTGTTGGCTACGATGAGGAGGGGTAAGCCCCTAGCCTCAATGTTTCCAACAATTGTCACATTAACCTGAGTGTATGGATCCTCGACAGAATCCATCACAAGCAAAATTCCGTCAAGGTCGTCAAGCCACTTAATAGCTTCTATAACTCCTTCAGTAGCCTCCTTTGCCCTTCTCTTTGCCTCATCTTCACTCATCCCGTACTTCATGAAGTCGTGAAAGTCGATTTTTGTGGCTATACCGGGTGTATCAACGATATCTATAGTGAGTGTTTTTCCATCGACCTCAATTTTTACACCTTCTCTGAGCTTTGCCCTTCTGGTTTCATGTGGTATCTCGCTTTCAGGTCCAATCACATCTCCTGTCCAGTCTCTCAGAATTCTGTTGGCTAAAGTTGTTTTTCCTGCATTTGGAGGACCGTAAATACCGATTCTCATCTTGTCTTTCTTGAAAAACCATCTCAAAGCTCTTTTAAATCTAAGCTTTATTCCTGCAATCAGCCCCATATTAACCACACTTCAAAACTGACAAATAAATTATAAGTTTTGTGGAAAAAATTGAGGTTTGCTGATTTACTCTAGCGTTATCGCCCCTACAGCACAAACATCAACGCATGTTCCACACTCTGTGCAAAGATCTGCATCGACAACAGCCACATCATTCAGCTCAATTGCTCCAACAGGACACTCGTCAACACAACTCCCACAGGCTGTACATGCATCGCCATCAACTACTGCTGGCATCACCTCACCCCCTTCTCAGGAGTCAAGAATCCAAATATAATTTTTTCTCTTTTTATCCCTCTAATTCGGCATTCGATAGGCAAAATCAGGCAAACAGTTAAATATAAATATCACTAGGTTTATGAAAGGTATTAGGTGATGCCTATCGGAGGAGATGATCTTTCCTCTGGATGTTTTGAAGAAGAAAGTCAAGCAGGAAATTGAAAAACACTTGGTTAGACAAGAGAACCTTCTTTTGTACGAGACTTATGCAACAAAGGTAAGGATTGTTTATGTTGATGGAGATGTCCAGGAATTTGATGAGACGAAGGCAATAAGCCTGTCCCTTCTGAACCAGATTTTAAAGCGTTACTTCAATGGCAAGGGCATCAAGGAGTGCTACTGGAAAGTAATTTGATTCTTTCCTGATTTTTTTATAATGAATTTCTTTTTAACATTCAAATCAGGCTAAAATCAATTATAATAAGCAGAAGAAGGACTGTCATGAACTACATAATTGGTGTTGTTGAGAGAGCGAGAAAATTCAAAGATGAGGAGCTTTACAGGCATATCATTGACAGAGATTTTTAGCCCAATTAAATTTTTTATATCTCGTATCAATTCAATTTTGTGAAAAGAGTTGGGGATGTGGTGCTAAGCGAGAGAAAGGCGTTGATAATTGACAATTCAGGTGTAATAGCTGATCTTCATCTGGGTATTGAAGGCTCATTGGAGGAAAAAGGAGTGGCAATTCCTCCACTGCAACTTGATGACCTTGTTGAGGAGGTTATGAAGCTGATCGATGAATTTTCGTTAAAGCAGATCATCATAGCCGGTGACTTGAAGCACGAGTTTGGGAAAAATCTTCCGACCGAATGGAGGGATGTTGAAAGGTTCATCAGAGAGATTAGAGAAGTTGTTGAGCTGAAAGTTGTTAGAGGAAATCACGACAACTTTCTTCAGGCAATTCTGAGAAAGATGAACGTTGATTTTTATGATAGCTATGATTTGTTTGGTTACAGAGTTATTCACGGTCATGTGGATGTGAATTTTGATAAAATCATAATGGGTCATGAACATCCCACAATAAAAATAAGGCATGAAGGTGTAATCTATTCATTCCAGTGCTTTCTTCACGGAAAAAAAGCTGGCAGGGAAGTATGGGTTCTTCCATCATTTTCTCACCTTTTTTCAGGAAACAACATTCTGGAAAACGATTTCATATCTCCAGTGATGAGAGAGTTCTCAAAGAAGGATGTTGATATCTATGCTATAGAAGACGAGATCTATGAGCTCGGAAGTCTTGAAAGTGTTGTGAGGTTTGTTTAAGTTAGAGGTAAAGATCTATTTCTGAAAGTGTGAAAGCCTTTCTTCCAGACTTCCTTATCTCATCAACAAGCTTTCTACTTGGCTTTCCATGATAAAACAGAACGTAATCTGGATTGCAGTGCTCTATCATTTCAATCAACCCTCTGTAGTCTAGGTGATCACTGACAGTTATCCTTCTCTTGTAAAATTTCTGTGCTGAAAGAACGTATCCATTTCTCACCATCTTTGGTGGCAGGAGTTCAGCCTCTCCATGGTCAAACTCAATTTCAAGAGCATTGCAAATTCTCCTGATTTTTTCAGTGGTTTTGAAGCCCACACCATTCTCAGCCAGAAATTTTGCAATTCTTTGGGCTTTTCCAACAGGATAAACCCCGAGTTCATTGCCAGCTTTAGCCTCCACCAAAACCCTTTCAAGATCATCCTCAAAGATGTGGGATGGAGAGCCATAGGTCGCTTCTGTCACCAAAAACTCGCATGCAGGAAGCTTGGAAAAGTCCTTTACGTCTCCTGTAATAAGGATGCCATGGCTATTAAAGTGATAGGCTGTCGAGCCGAAGATGTGGAATGTGGGATAACTTCTAATTCTCACCCCACCTGCATCAATTCTATCATTTAACTTGTGAGCAATTCCTCTAAAGCTCTCTCCCGAGACAGCAGATAGAATTGCAGAGGTTTCCTGGGAGGCGATGGCTTTAAAGTTCTTCATGTTGCTCTGTCCAAAGTGGTCTGAGTGTGCATGGGTTATCAAGTTGTATCCTTTTCCAGGAGAACTGTCAATGTGGAAGTCGACACCCTCAATCCTGATGGAAAAATGTGGCTTGAATCCACTTCCATACCTCCTCCTGAAAATAAGCGCATTAAAAGCCTCTGCAATATCAATAACGCTCATTTATTTTTCCCTCTTTTTTTAAAGCATATCATGCAGTCCTTGCACTTTTCGGGGATTTCCATGAGACCTTTATCTCAAAATTTTTTTTAGCTTTTTCGGATGGAATTTTCATCTTTTCTAACAACAGAGTAAAATTTAAATATTATTACTTGCATAACATTTACAGAATGTTAGTAAATGATGGTAAGTGGAATGATCCAGGAGAAATACTTGAGCTGCTGGGAAATGATAGCCGGAGGAAGATACTACAACTGTTGACAAAAAAACCTTGCTATGTAAGCGAGATCTCTTACGCCTTGAGAATGGCTCCCAAGGTTGTGCTGGAGCACCTTGAAAAGCTTGAAAACGCAGGCTTAGTGAGGAGCTATGAAGAGGGGAGGAGAAGATATTACTTCATCAATGGAAGCATAAACATCTCGATAACCATAAGCCCCCACAGATTCTCGATAGACATAATAAACAAGGGCTTTGATCAGATTGACAAGGCATTCAATGAAATCAAAAACACTCTTACGGAGAGTGCAGAGAAAAAGATTCACAAAATGCTTGAAAGGCTTGAAAAAATCGAAAGAACATTTAAAATGCTTCAAAGTGACATATCAAGCAGAATTGATGAGCTAATAGATAGAATGATATTCGAGCTTGACTCAATGGGCATAGACGACATCAGCAAAATTGTGCTCTACAGTCTCATAAAGGGTGTTGATACACCCGATAAGATATCAAGCATGTTTGGCATTCCGTATGAGGATGTTGTTGTTTGCCTCACCAAGCTTGAAGGAGAGGGAAAGGTCAGGAGAATTGAAGAGGGAAATATTGTGAGGTTTAGAATTGTATGATAACGGGGTGATGTTATGGGTGATGAGATTTTCCTCAGAGTAGCTGAAGCTTATCACAGGGATGTTGGAAGGGGAATTGCAAGGATAGATCCAGAAATAATGGCTAAACTTGATATACAAAGCGGAGACGTTGTAGAGATAACTGGAAAAAACAAGGTTCCCGCAATAGTTTGGCCCGGTTATCCTGAGGACAGAGGCAAGGGTCTAATAAGAATAGACGGTAACATCAGGAGCAACGCAGGTGTTGGAATAGATGAGAAGGTGAAGATAAGGAAAGTTGAGGCAAAGCCTGCCGAAAAGGTGACACTGGCTCCAACAGAACCTGTTAGATTGATGGGCGGG
>WAJY01000184.1 GCA_015523645.1 Geoglobus sp.
ATCGAACAATCTCTCAATGATTTTTAAAAGAGAGATCCCAGGTAGAGTGCAGATCCAAGCTCCATAACATTAAACAAGCTCATGCTATTCTCAAGCAATATGGTTTACGTTTTCAAAATATAAAAAACAACAGGAAACTGGTGCACTATACATTTGCCCACAGGGTCGAAGCATGGAATTTATGAGAAAGAACATTGTGTGTGGCTGTTTTTTCTCATTCTGCCCACATCATTTCTGATTGCATCTGGGTGCATATTATACCGAACTGCCAGAAGGGATACAGACTCTTAAATCTATCTGGGACTCATTTATTCTTCTTTTTCTTAATTCTGAACGCATAAACACCTTTCTTTTTAATCTCCTCAATTTCAAACTCCTCAAGCATTCTTTCAAGCTCCTCGCTTTTCTCATCATACATAACTGTCAGCGTTGCATTTTCTGGCATTAGTTTTGAAAGTCTGACAACAAACTCATCTCTGTCTTCTCTAGGTATCGATCTCGCCTCGACAATGGCATTACCGGTTTTCTTCAGAATTTCAACAAAGATCTCGTCTGCCATTCTTTCCATGTTATCATAACCTCCAAGCTCATCGTCTATTCTCTCAAACTCTCTGAGAAACTCTTCTTTCTCATCATAATCAAAAATTCCATCAAGCCCCGGAAAAAGGCTGTGATTTTCTCTGTCAATGTGATCTGGAATGAAATTTCCCCACTCTCTTAGATTTGCTATTGCATTTTTCAAATCTCCATTTTCAAGTGATTCAACTGCCTCCCTAATCCTTTCTCTTGTTGTCTCATGCTCCCTCTCCATTGCCTCAATTGGCGAAGTCTCAATTTTCTTCTTTTTAGCCTGTTCAAAAACAATCTTCTCCTCCTTTTCGTGATGATACTGATCTGCAAACCTCTTTATGAACTCAACGGCTTTTTTCAATGTTTCTGGATCAATATCGTGTGTTATTTTAAGTGCAGAGAGTGCAGAAGCAACCTCAATTATCGGGTAGTGCTCCTTTGTCATAATTCTGAAGGGATTCTTTTCTGACACACTCACCACCATCGTTAATGGCTTTTGATAATTTATAAATCCTTCTAGATAATTTAAGAGGTATCAATGCAAAGAATAATCTCAAAGAGTTGATCAATCTTCAGTGATATGTTTTGATCGAGTTCACCATGCGAGAATTAGCTAAAGCTTCTCTGTTAGCACATGATAGAGTTTTTAGCTTTACACGGCTCTTTTTTGAGATAGACTTAAAACCAAACTACAACAGAATTCACGATTTCTTTAACGATGATAGGCTTAAGCTTTGGTGTATTCAACTTCATGTTGATCAAAAAAGTGAGGTGGGGCAAAATTCCCAGCTCTTCACCATTCAAGTTGAATTCAACAGCTTTTCTGATGTTTTTCACCAATTTATTTAAGCTTCTTCCAATGTGTTACTACAGGTAAACCAAAAACCCAGCAATATAGTATTTCTGATTACATAAAACTCTGAGCTTGGTTCTAAGAATGGATTAACAAATTTTCAAATACCTTTTGTCGAATTAAGCACCGCTCTGGCTATCATATGGAAGCGATCAATTCTAAATCATCCACAACAAAATGTAACGCTTCAATATCTGAAATCTAGAAAACCATTGGCAAAACATTTTTTTATAATCTACCCCAAAACAGAAAATCATGGGAATAGCTGTTCACGGTGCGGCAGGAAGAATGGGGAGACTTGTCATAAAAAACGCAATTGAAGATGGACTTAATGTTGTTCAAGCTTTTGATATTGTTAGAGTTGGTGAAGATGCAGGAGAGATTGCTGGAGTAGGTAAAATTGGAGTACAGATTTCCAACAACGTTGAAGAGCTTTTATGCGATGCTGTTATCGATTTTTCGGTCCCATCTGCAACGATTAGACTTCTGGAGGTTTGTGCAAAAAAAGATGTGAAAGCAGTTGTGGGAACAACAGGATTCAGTGAAGATCAGAAAAGAAGAATAGAGGAGCTCTCAGAGAGCATTCCAATTGTTCTCTCACCAAATTTCAGCATTGGGGTAAACATTTTCTGGAGAGCTCTGGAGACGTTGGCTGAAAAGCTCTCAGATTATGATGTTGAAGTTCTTGAACTCCATCACCGTTTCAAAAGAGATGCTCCAAGTGGAACCGCAATGAAAGCAGCAGAAATAGTAAAGGAAAAGTCAGGCAGAGATTTCAGGTTTATTTTTGGAAGGGAAGGCGAGTCTCCGAGAAGTGATGATGAGCTAGGAATATTCGCAATTCGCGGTGGAGATGTTGTAGGAGAGCATACAGTCTTCTTCATAGGTTTTGGAGAGAGAATTGAACTTTCTCACAGAGCATGGAGCAGAGAGGCGTTTGCAAAGGGAGCAATAAAAGCGGTAAGGTGGATTCAAAATATCAGCAAGCCAGGACTTTACAGCATGAAAGATGTCTTGGATATATAGCCGTAAAGGTGCCTAGGATGGTGAGTAGAGAGGAGGTAATTGAGGTTGTTGTTGATCTTCTCAGAAAAGCACATACTGAGCTTCCTGAGGATGTTGTAAATGCCCTCAAAAATGCTTATGAAAGAGAAGAGGGGATAGCTAGGAGCATAATAAAAGCAATACTCGATAACATAAGTGCATCAAAAAATCTAGGAGTGCCAATGTGTCAGGATACGGGAATACCTGTTGTTTTTGTTGAAATTGGAAGGGAAGTTGATCTGAATTTTGATTTAAAAGAGGCAATTAGAGAGGGTGTGAAAAAAGCAACAAAAGAGGTTCCATTGAGACCCAATGCTGTACATCCACTAACAAGAAAGAACCCTGGAACAAATGTTGGCTCGCACATACCCCAGATAAACATCGATCTGGTAGAGGGAGATGCAATAAAGCTGACAATAATGCCGAAAGGTGCTGGAAGTGAAAATGTCTCCTCATTAAAAATGCTCCTTCCGAGCCAGGTTGATCAAATAGAGCGTTTCATAATTGAGACAGTCAAAAATGCAAAAGGAAAACCATGTCCGCCAATCATTGTTGGAGTTGGAATAGGTTCGACCTTTGACGGATGTGCAAAGCTCGCAAAGAAAGCTCTGCTCAGGAGAATTGATGAAATGAGCAAATTTGAACTCGAACTGCTGGAAAAGATTAATCGTCTTGGTATTGGACCTTCTGGTTTGGGTGGAAGAACAACCGCCTTGGCTGTTCTCGTTGAAATGGGATATTGTCATACAGCCTCACTGCCTGTTGCTGTGAACATTCAGTGCTGGGCAAACAGAAGAGCATCAGCTGTTTTGAGGTGATAGATGTGGAATATAATCTCAGAACTCCAGTAAAAAAAGAGGAAATCCTTAGATTGAAAGTAAGAGATGTAGTTTACATCTCAGGTAAGGTAATAACCGCGAGAGATGAGGCACACCTCAGAATGCTTGAATATTTCGATAACAACAAACCTCTACCCTTTAGAGTTGAGGATGTTGTGGTATACCACTGCGGACCGATAATAATCGAAGATGAGGGAAAATTCAGGGCGATTTCAGCAGGTCCAACAACATCTGCAAGGTTAAATCCTTTGGTTCCGAAAATTCTGAAAAAAGTTGAGAGCATGGTAATGATTGGGAAGGGTGGTATGAGTGGAGAGGTTGCTGATGCACTAAAGGAGAAGGGGGTTTATTTGGCTTATACAGGAGGTGCGGGTGCCCTTGCAGCCAGAGCTATAAAGGAGGTTAAAGGAGTATACTGGCAGGATTTGGGGATGCCAGAGGCAGTATGGGTATTTGAGGTTGAAAGATTTGGACCGTGTATTGTAGCCATTGATGCACATGGAAACAGCATATATGCAGAGGTGGAAAAAAGGGTGGAAGAGAATTTCAGATCAATCCTTTCTCCTCTTTAATTTCCTCTACCAGTTTTCTTATGTCAACGATCTCAGCCTTCTCCCAAAGATACCAGAAAAGATACTCACACCATCTTACAAAATTCTTGTCTCTGGAATAGTAAAACCTGTCTAGTGTGTCATTAAGCTGAAGCAATGCTGCCGATCCATCTATTACTCCAAGCTGAATTGGTGTGTCAAGTATTCTTATCTGAACTTTCTCTGCAATCAAGTCATATTCCTCTGGTTTTAGATCCATGTCAATAAGCACCTTTTTTAATGTGGATGTTCTGTCCATGATTGTCTCGTAGTTTGAGATCACCCTCTCTTCAACACCTTCAAGGTTCTTCTCTGCCATCAGCCTGTAAAGACTGTAGCTTATCACCTTGTCTATGTAAAGCCCCTGCCTCTTTGCATTTGCTATGCTGCTCACTCCTATCTCCAATGCCTTCTCAATGCTTATAACTTCTGCATTCCTCAGATTATGGAAGCCTGCAATAAAACCTGGAGGCAGCATTTCAAGAAATTCCTGCAAATCAATAATGTCATGCCTTAGCTCAAAAAGCCCCTCTATTGATGTTAAAAGCTTCTCCACGGCAACTCCAAATCCGGTTAGCATGCATTTTCCATTCTCCTTTTTTATAATATCATACTCAGCAAGCTTTGAAAGTGTTCTTGAGAGCGTTGAGGATGTCATTCTTTCAACTTCGAGCTCAGATACCATTTTGGCTGATTTCCTGAGTGACTTTATAATCTCCAATCTACCGCTTTTACCTAGCTCTCTAATAAGACTGCCGATTTCCATACCTCTTTTATCATAAAACTCGAATTAAATTTTTCGATTTTCGAGATAATATCTGCAATACAAAGCGAGCCTGCATTCATTGCAGAGAGGATTCACGGGCTTACAAACAGTCTGCCCATAACCAACAAATGCTCTGTTTATTCTTCTCCAGTATCTTTTTGGTATTTTCCTCTTTAGCTCTTTTTCTGTTTCCTCTGGAGTTTTCGTACTAACAATTCCCAGCCTGTTGGATATTCTGTGAACATGGGTATCAACAGCGATAGCTTTTTCACCAAAAGCCTCAGAGAGAACTATGTTTGCAACCTTTCTCCCAACTCCAGGAAGCTTTAGAAGCTCCTCCATTGTTGATGGAATTTCCTTCCCGTCCAGAATTTCTGCAATTTCTTTAAGAATTCTTGCTTTGTTTCTGTAAAAACCCACTCCCCTCAATAGTTGTTCCAGATCCTCAATTCTCATTTTGCGAATCTCAGAGAAGTTGTCAGCCCTTTCAAAAAGCCTTTCAGCAACGGCAACTGTTTGCTCGTCTCTTGTCCGTGTTGAGAGAATACCGGCAACAAGAACTCTAAACGGATCACCTGTTTTTTTCTTCAGGGCATAAACAGGGGCATTTCTTCTCATTGCCTCCTTCTCCATGATATCGAGAATTCTCTCAATTTCCATTCAGTCTCCTCTCCAGAACATCAATCAGGTATGAATAGCTCTTAAATTTCAAATCAGGCTGAAATCTGAATTTTCTCATAGCCTCTTTTGCTTTTTCGCTCTCATAAAGCCAGAATTCTATTTCCGCGTTTTTTGCAGTTAGGTAATCATGATAGTAGTCTCCTATCAAAACCACTTCATTCTTTCTAGCCCCAACGTCCTCCATGGCATGAAGAATTGGATAGGGAGATGGTTTTATGTCGTCTTCTCTTGTGAATATGTAATCAAAAGTGAGGTTATGCCTTTTCAGATTTATGCGAACACTTCTAATTGAATTTCTTGTATACAGAACTGTTTTTATTCCTCTTTCCTCAAGATAGCTGAGAAATTCTCTAACACCGGGATAGATCCTTGACTTGCTAGCGCACTCCATCTCGTACCTTTCAAGAACTCTAAGACATTCCCAGCCATCATTCCTTCGCATGATCTCCTCAAGAATTGACTCCCTAACTCCCAAAATTTCCTTTATTCTCTCCACTGGTATGTTGAATTCAACGAGAGTTCCATCAAGATCAAAAATTATAAGCCTCACGAAAATAGCTCATCTGGGGTTTTTAAAAATTTAGCTTAACTCAGGGAAGCAACAGCTTCATATGAACTGCTCTTTTTCCGTAGCAATATTGCAAAATGGGATCAGAACCTCTTTTTAAATTCCTTCGGCAGGCTCAGTATGCTTGCAATTCCTATCAGATTTTCCTTGCTGATCAGCCCATCGGCAACATCCTTTAGTGCATCTTTTGCATTGAAGGCAATCCCCAGTCCTGCCCTCTCTATCATTATTTTGTCGTTTGCTCCATCGCCAACAGCAACTATGTTTTCCTTGCTTATCCCTTCTTTTCTTGCAATCTCCTCAATTATTCTCGCTTTTTCCTCTGCATTTATTATATTCCCCTTAATTCTTCCAGTAAGCTTACCGTCTTTTATCTCTAGCTCATTTCCAAATGCATAATCGAGTTCAAGCTCTCTTTTTAGTTTTTCGGTGAAAAACGTAAATCCACCACTCACAAGTGCAACCTTGTAACCGGCTTTTTTTAAACTCTCTATAAGCTCCTTTGCCCCCTCTGTTAGCCTTATATTATCATAAATTCTTTCCATTACCTCCACAGGTAAGCCCTTGAGCAGCTTCACCCTCTCCCTCAATGCCGTGTCATAGTCCAGCTCTCCATTCATTGCCTTGGCTGTCAGCTCCTTAACCTCTTTCTCAACACCAGCCCTCTTAGCCAACTCGTCTATAATTTCTGACTCTATGAGTGTCGAATCCATGTCAAACACAACCAACCTCTTCTCACCCTTTGCAATCTCGTAAGGCTGTATAACAACATCAAGCCCTGTCTTCTCTATTTCCCTTTTCAAGGTTCTCTTAACGGTTTCAACATCAGCATCTCTCATGTCCACCTCAAGGGAGATTGAAATAAGCTGATCTCTTGCAGTAAGATTTGTCTTTTCTATATTAACACCGTAACTAAACAGAATCTTTGACACGTCTCTAACAATTCCAACTCTATCTTTACCGATGACTGTGATTACATATCTCCTCTTCTGTTTTGGATCTATCTTCTCAAATGGGGAGAGATAAACCTGAACACCAATTCTCTTACCGGCTTTTTCAAGCTCCTCTCTAACTTCATCAACGCTAAGCTTCGCTCTCTCTATATCCCCAACTATGAACATCATAAAAATTCCATGAAAAACATTTTGTTCGATATCAACAATGTTTATGTTGGCATTTGCAAGAACCTCTGTTATGTTGTAAATTATCCCAGGCTTGTCAACTCCAAACACTGAGATCGCAAGCAACTTCACAAAGCAATTTGTTTGGAGGAGTATATGAATATTATTCTCAAGATGAATCTGGTCACAAATTCCCAGACAAATTTTCATGAATCTGGGGAATTCAGTCTAATCTACAACCCAAATCATCTTATTCTATCAAATTTTCTCTTTGTTTTTGTCTCAAATCTATCCCTGTCTACTATGAAGCGAACATGCTTGGCATCGCTTACTTTTTCAACCTGATCAAAAACCTCAACCGAAAACTCAAGCCTCCTACCCTCCAATTTTTCGAGCCTCGCTTTCGCAATCACCTTCATTCCAACAGGAGTTGGAGCTATGTGAGTTGCATCAATGTGAACACCCACCGTTGTTTGCCCTTCTTCCAAGAAAGGTTGAACCAAATCCTTGCAAGTTTGCTCTATTAAAGCAACCATTGCTGCTGTTGCAAAAACTTCTGGTGTGCCCTTAACGAATCTCGAAGCTATCAAATCCTGAGTCACTTCAATGCACATCTCATTAGTTATCCCCGGTTTCAAACCCCTCATATCCATAATGTTTGTGGAAGATAATATAACTTTTTCTGTTTTACATAATTTTAAAATTTTAGTAATTTCAAAATTTTTAGCAGAATAAAGAATGTTAAGGAAAATTTAGTAAATTTTGAAAATTTAGTAAAAATGCAAGGTTTAATGACAAGAGAAATAAATACTCTAAAGAAAAATTTAAAGGAAAGTTAGCATAGCTTTTAACATGCCAAAAAGGATTGCTGATTTTGAGGAAAAAGCCAGATGTATAATCGAGGTGATAAAGAGAGGAGGTGACAGATTGGATTACAACTCTCTTTTTAGCCAAGTCAAGGATCTAGGAATCTGGCGGAGAAATCCTGAAGCAATACCAACAGCTTTAGCTGGTATGGCAAAAGAAGAAATCTTGGTTTTTATTGATAAAAATGGCAGAGACATAACTAAAAGCATACTTGAACTTCCTGATGATAAGAAAAGGAAAAAGATAAGGACGGAGAATGTAAAACTTCAACTGAATCTTGAAAGTAAATTTGTTGAAGAGACAGTTAAAAAGTTAGGTATATTCGAGATCCCAAAATACATAAACAAGGATTTGTATGATTTTATCGCATCAGGAGAAGTACTTGCATCCAGATTTGGGTCAATTGCTGTAATGTGGAGAAAGGCTATAATCGTTGAGGTTACGGGATATAGAATCTGGATGTGCATTAGAAGAAACTCAAAGAAGGAAATAAGATTTTTTTATGTCCATAATGGAGAGAGACTTCCGATACCTAGGCTAGCAGATCTTGTTGAGAAAAATTTGCGTTTTGTTGAGTTATCTGAAAAGAGCTTCGATCATCTTCTAAATAACGCCTGCGTCCATTTTTACTGCGGAATCCCGTATAATTCTGGGTTCATAATGTCTTCAGCAATAGCAGTTTTGTTGACAGTTGGAATAAGGTATCTGAAGGATGGACATTATTTTAAGGAGGCTGTGAGAGAGAACAAATGTATAACCAGCAAACACTTTCAGAAGTTCTTTGACAAGCGTGAGATGTTGTATGATGCCATTACTATTGCCGATAATATGTATTTGCGTGAGAAGCAGCCCATTCCATCAACCTCAAGCACAAGTGCCGAATATCTCCTACTTTTTGGTACAACAAAACCTGCTACGGTTTTTTGCTATAGAAATAGGAGTGAAACATCTGAAATAATAAACCCAGAAATTTATGCTTACTATTTTCCTAAACCTCTCTTTACAAACATCTGGACAGGAACGGGGCATGACTTCCTAGAAATCCTGAGATCGATCAGAAAACGTTCAGAATATATACCGGATGCAGAGAATTTTTTCAGTAAAGTGGCTGATGATTTGCATACATCGATATGGAAGTATGGAAAAGTTGGTTTGGACTTGCTGCAAAAAGGTTTAGTTGAGGATGAAGTTGAGAAGGTTGTTAAGGGATTTTCTCTTCTGAAGGTAGCCATTTACGAGCAAATATGCAATTCTTTGCGCTTCACTTATAAGTATTTTTCATACCCTCATATAGCCAATCTCACTCAGATTCTTGGGCAGCATGGAAAATTTGGCTCGCCTGTGGGAGTTGGAGGCTTCTTCCAGCTTCTGAACGAGAACTTTAGAGAAGACAGAAATTTTGCTGAACTTCTTCTCGGAGTATGCAGGGATTGGTGCATACACCATGGAGGTAGAGTTGTAATGAGTCTTCCATATATTCTTCAAGAAAAGGATAACAGGCTTTTCTGGGGGATTGTTGTTCACAAAGCATCTTAACACAAATTAAGTAGAATGATTTGAGATTTGCGTTAAAAAGAGCTCTACAATGAACACAAGGAACTTCACTTCCTTACATTCCCATTAACTGTTGATCTCATTTTAGTGAAACCAGGTTTTTCAGATCAAATCATTAACAAGAAAGATTAAAAATTCTGAGAAATTAGTGATCAGAGAAAAATGCGGTGTAAATTATGAGAGTCGGCGTGTTTGTTTGCCATTGTGGCTTAAACATTGCAAGGATAATTGATGTTGACGATTTGGTAAAATATTCTCAAGATCTTCCAGATGTTGTTTATTCGAAAGACATCAAGTATGCATGTTCTGACAGCGGTCAGGAGGAAATTATAGAGGCTATAAAGAAAAACAAACTTGATGCGGTTGTGGTATCAGCTTGCAGTCCAAAGCTACATGAGGTTACATTCAGAAGAGCTGTGATGAGGGCTGGGTTAAATCCCTACATGGTTGTAATGGCAAACATAAGGGAGCAATGCTCTTGGGTTCATCAGGAGAGAACGAAATCCGCAACTCTAAAAGCAAGAGATCTTGTTAGAATGGCTGTTTCGCAAGCAAGAGCACTTGAACCACTCTCAAAAAGACAGATAAGGGTTAAAAAGGCTGTTGCGGTAATTGGTGGTGGGATTGCCGGAATAGAGTCTGCCTTGAACGTTGCAGATGCCGGAATAAAGGTGTATTTGATAGAGAGAGAACCAACAATAGGAGGGAGGATGGCTCTCCTAAACGAGCTTTTTCCAACAAACGATTGCTCAATCTGCATTCTTGCTCCAAAAATGAGCGAAGCCCTGAATCATGAGAACATTGAGGTTATCACAAACGCTGAGTTGAAGGAATTTGAGGGACATGTTGGAAGTTTTAAGCTGAAGGTTGTTAAACATCCCAGATACGTTGATGAGTCAAAATGCAAGGGTTGCATAGATGATTGCAGCTCTGTATGCCCGGTTGAGGTTCCAAACGAGTTTGACTACACAATTGGAACGAGAAAGGCAATATATCTTCCAATCCCACAATCAACACCTCTCTACGCCGTTATAGACTGGAAACACTGCATTGGATGCAGGCTTTGTGAAAAGGCATGCGAGCCAAATGCCATAGATTTCAATCAGGATCCGGAGGAAATAGATATAGAGGTAGGTGCGGTTATAGTTGCAACTGGATACAATCCTTTTGATGCCAGAAAAAAGGAGGAGTATGGATATGGGATTTACAAGAACGTTATAACAACACTGGAACTAGAGAGACTTTTATCAGCCTCAGGTCCAACTCTGGGAGAACTCTTAAGACCATCAGATTCAACTGTCCCAAAGAAGATTGCCTTTATTCAGTGTGTTGGCAGTAGAGATGTGAACACAAACAAATATTGCTCTAGGGTTTGCTGTATGGTGAGCCTTAAGAATGCTTTTATCATAAAGGATCGCTACCCTGATTCAGAAATAACGATCTTCTACATTGACATAAGGGCAAGTGGCAGGATGTATGAGGAGTTTTACAGCAGAGTCCAGGAGAAAGGGATAAGGTTCATCAGGGGGAGGGTGGGTGAGATATATGAGAAAGATGACAAAAACCTCGTTTTAACCTATGAAAACACGCTGCTTGGTGAGATATTTGAGGAGGAGTTTGATCTTGTTGTTCTCTCAATAGGAATGGAGGGCAATGCTGAGATTGCAAACAAGCTTGGTATTTCAGTTGGAGAGGATGGATTTCTTGAGATCGCCCATCCAAAACTGAGACCCTCGGAAACAGACGTGAGGGGGATATTCATAGCGGGAACAGCAAGCGGACCAAAAGACATTCAAGATTCAATAGCATCTGCGGGATTAGCCTCTGCGAAGGCTATAGAGCTTGTTGTAAGGGGAGAGACGGAGTTCGATCCCTACAATGCCTACATAGATCAGGAAAAATGCACAGGATGCAGGATATGTGTTGAGGTTTGCAACTACAACGCTGCCTTCATGGAAAACAAGAAAGCTAAAATTGATGCAAATGCATGTGTTATGTGCGGTGTTTGCGTATCAGCTTGCCCTGCTGATGCGATAGACATGGGTTTCTTCAATGAAAGAGCTATAGTGTCTGCTATAGACGCTCTTGCTGAGGAGAAAAATGCTGACCCCTTGATTCTTGCATTTGCCTGCCATTACTGCAGTTATGGGGCTCTTGATCTGGCTGGAACCACTAAAATTCAGTATGAACCAAATGTGAGGGTCATCAGGACTCTTTGCTCAGGAAGGGTCGATCCAGAATGGATTCTGAGAGCCTTGAAAAAGGGTATTGATGGCGTAATTGTCTCTGGATGCAGGCTTGGGGAGTGTCATTTTAAGGTTGGGAATTATCATGCAATCAACAGAATAAATGCAATAAAAAGAGCCTTGCATGAAATGGGAATAAATCCAGAAAGGGTTGCAGCAATTTGGCACTCTTCTGGAGAGGCAAATGCTATTGCTGAGGACTTGAACAGGTTTGTTGAGAGAATAAGAGAGCTTGGACCGATAGAAGAAGAGGTGAGCAGATGATAGAGAGGGATGTTGACATAGCATCAGAGACAAAGTTTAGATTTGTTCAGAGGGTTAAGGATGAGATTAGGGAGCTAGTTTACGATTACAAGGTATGCAACGGCTGTGGGATATGCGTTTATGCATGCCCCGTGAATGCAATAGAGCTAGGCCCAATTCATGACATCGCTGTTGGACTTGAAATGCCACCTGTAACAGTTGACCATGTAAAGTGCGCTTATTGCGGAATCTGCTTCTCCCTCTGCCCCTTTAATGCGTTCGAATTCTACATAAATGGAGAAAAAGTGGAGAAATCATACTTCCCCATCTCTCCCGGAGGATTTACAGAAATTGATTACGAAAAATGCACATTATGCACACTTTGTTACAAGGTCTGTCCAACTGGTGCAATATCTAGGGAAGTTAGGGTTAGAAGAGAGGAGATAGCAGAGAAAAATGAAGGTATAGAAGGGAAAGTTGTTGTTGACAGAGAAAAGTGCAATCTTTGCGGCATTTGTGCGGAATTTTGCGATGTTTTCAGAATGGTTGAGAAGGATCCAGAGCCAACAGATCAGATGCCATATGAGGATCTTCTTCTAAATGAGGAGGGGTGTGACTACTGCAAGCTCTGCGAGGAAGTGTGTCCTGAAAAGGCGATAGAGGTTGAGGGAAAAAGAATTGAATACAAAATAGAAAGGGTTGCTGATGTTAGTGTTGATAATACCAATTGCTCAAACTGCAAGTACTGCGAGATTGTGTGTCCGTACGATGCAATCAGGACTGTAAAGAGCATAGATGGAGAGATTTTTACCTACGAGCCAAGGATGTACAGATGCGATCCTGTTGGTTGTGGTGCTTGCATAAAGATCTGCAAGCACAACAAGGCTTGGTATGTTGTTGAGGGTAAAAGCAGGGTAGACTTCAATGAAGATCACTGCATATTTTGTGGAGCGTGTGAAAACTCATGCCCATACGATTTAATCGGAGTTAAAAGACGGGTTTATTATACAAAAGAGAATCTATCAAATGAGCCCTGGATTGAAGCTTGGCATTCCGCTCTTCAAAGAGTTTTGGATAAAAAAAGAGCTGAAGAACCTGAAAGAAAGCTTTTCAGAGAGGAATTGAGAGAAATTGTTGAGGAGGAAGAGCTGTTGGTAAACGAGAGGGATCCTGAAAAAGTGAGACTTCTAGAGGAGAGGATTGGATACATTGAGAAAATTTTGAAAAGAGCCTATTTTAGAAAGGTCATCGAAAAAGGGAACATAGAAGCATTTATAAACGGAATCAGAAAGGCGACTGAAAAATGACATAGGGTGGTTCAATGCACCTGAATGAAATAAGGGCTGTCAAGAGTAGAAAGCTGTTGGGAAAAAAGATAGTTCTGGGAGTCACAGGAAGCATTGCTGCAATTGAATCGGTGAAACTTGCAAGAGAGCTTATAAGAAGGGGTGCCGATGTTATTGCGGTGATGAGCGAATCTGCCAGAAAAATCCTGCATCCTTATGCCTTAGAATTCGCCACTGACAACAGGGTAATTACCGAGATAACTGGCTCGATAGAGCATGTTGAACTTTTGGGGAATCAGGGTGATGCAGACCTTCTCCTGATTGCTCCTGCAACGGCAAATACCATAGCCAAGATATCAAGCGGTGTTGATGATACCCCTGTCACAACAATGGCAACCACAGCATTAGGTTCCAGAAAACCTGTTATAATTGCTCCTGCAATGCATGAAGCCATGATTCAAAATCCAGCTGTTAAAGAGGCTGTGGAAAGGCTAAAAAAAATTGGAGTTGAATTTGTTGAACCAAGATATGAGGAGGGAAAAGCGAAGTTTGCTGAGATTGAGAGAATATGTCTTCATGTTGAAAGAAAGCTCTACAAAAAAGATCTAAAAGGCAAAAAAGTTGTTGTTACTGCTGGTCCAACCTATGAGTTTCTTGATCCAATAAGGTACATAACAAACAGAAGTAAGGGCATTATTGGCTATGAAATAGCACTTGAGTTCTGGAGAAGAGGTGCTTCAGTTTCTCTCATAACATCCATACCCCCATCATTTGTCATGCCTGATTTCAAGGTTTTTAAGGTTGTCTCAGTCATGGACATGCTTGAAGCAAGCCTGAATGAGATAAAAGATGCCCATATTTTTGTCTCTTCTGCTGCTGCAGCAGATTTCATGCCGGAAAAAAGAGGAAGTAAGATAAAATCAGCAAGCAAGATAACAGTTGAGCTCCACTCCACACCAAAGATTTTGAAGGAGGTAAGGAAGGTTTTTGATGGCAAGGTAATAGCGTTCAAGGCGGAAACAGGTGTTTCAGACAGCGAGCTTGAGAGAATTGCTGTTGAGAAAATGAAGGAAGATAAGGTTGAGATGATCGTTGCAAATGACGTTCTAGAAAAAGGCATGGGAACGGAAGATACGAGGGTGTTGATAATAACTCCAGAGAGAAAGTTTTGGATGGAGGGTTTGAAAAAGGATGTTGCTGAAAAGATAGTGGAATATTTCGTTACAGACTGCCTATGACATTCGTTTCTTCGAGCATCACAGCAATCTTCTCAACAAAGCTTGCTGAAAAACCTGAAAAATCAGGATCTTTGGGAGTGGGTTTTACGATCAACAGAGGTGTGAAAGCCAAGGCTGTAAAGGAAGAAGGAGTGTTTTTGAACGGAGAAAAAGTTGAATTTCCAACTGTTGAATACGTGCTCAGAAAACTTGATGGGGAAGGGATATCGATTGAGACTGAGCTTCCACTTTCATGTGGTTTTGGTTTGAGCGGAGCATCAGCCCTTGCAACGGCTTTGGAAATCAACAAGGCTAAAAACTTGGCTTTAAACCTTTTCAAGCTTGCTGACATTGCCCATGAGGCTGAGGTTGTTAACAGAACTGGTCTTGGGGATGTTTTAACTCAAGTTTACGGAGGGATAGTTGTAAGGAAAAAAGCTGCCTCGCCCTCGATTTCTAAGGTTGAAAAGCTTCTCTCCAACATGAGGGTTGATTTTCTTGTTTTAGGAAAGATACCAACAAAAGAGGTTCTTCAGGATGAATTGAGAAGAGAAAGAATAAACAAAGCTGGAAAGCGGTATTTAAAAGAATTTTTGAAGAATCCAAGCTCTGAAAAGATTTTTGAGGTTTCTAAGAAATTTGCAATTGAAACAGGCTTGGCGGACGGGGAAATTATGGATGTGATGGAGGCGGTGGAGAGCATGGGAGGAAAAGCCGGAATGGGTATGCTCGGGAAAACAGTCTTCGCAAAAAAAGGACTGAAAGCATTTCAGGAATTTAAAGGAATTGTTTTTTCTGCTAGAATCGTTAACTGCAGCATAAGGATTTGATTGTCCGTTTGATTTATATTCTATAAAAAACCAGGAAATGATGTGAGGATATCCACAGGCATAACCCTGCTTGACAAGAGACTCGGTGGGGGATTGCCAGCTGGTTCTATGGTTTGCGTTTATGCAAACCCGGTTAGCATGCCAGAAGCTTTTCTATACCAATTTTCCTCAGTTGGTATTGCTTACTACGTCACTACATCAAGACTTCCAAAATTCATAATTGAGGACATGAAAAGCTTGGAGATTGAAGTTGACCACCTTGAGTTTATCGATGTTTTCAGCAGATACTACATCTCAGACTCCGGTGGTTTCATAATTGAGGATCAATACAGGGACAGAGATGTTTTTGATTTCATCGACTCCGAGCTTTCAGAGATAGATACAAAGAATCCGGTGATAATATTCGACAATCTGTCATTCTTTCTGAACCTGAATGTACCAATTGGTTTGAAAGAGTGGCTGATAAACAAGATATACATTACATCGAAAAATCTTGATGGAATTTCATACTGCTACATGATAAAAGGAAGCCAGCCAAAGCAGATTGAGAACATGGTCATCAATCTTTCGGATGTTGTTTTTGACATAGATTCGGAGAAAGCAGGAGACAGAGTTGTGAACAGGCTCGGAATTCCGAAAATGAGAAAGATGAAGCCCATAGATGAGACTTTCAGATATTACATAAGCCACGGAATACAAATAGATACATCTAGGGATATAGCTTAAACCCAAATGCAATCTTTTGCCATGACACGTTAGTTTTATATACGATTATAAATCATGATAGACGAATGATCCCGGAAGAGGATGTAAGGGTTGTTGTTATCGGTGGTGGGGCAGCAGGAATGGCAACTGCAAGCAGAATAAAGAGGTTAAAGCCTGACTGGAGCGTTGATGTCTTTGAAAAAACATCTTATGTCAGTCATGCTCCCTGCGGAATCCCCTTCTATCTTTCCGGGATTGTTAATTCCATTTCCGAGCTTTGCGCATATGATGTGAATTTTTTCAAAACAAACAGAGGAATTAACGTCCATCTGAATTCCGAGGTTATTGAAGTAGAGGATGGATATGTTGTGGTTAATGAGAGGGGAAAATTGAAAAATTACGAATGGGATAGACTTGTTTTTGCAACAGGAGCAAGAGGGAAAACTCTGAATGATAGAAGTGGTGGAAAAAATATCATCTGCGTGCACACTATAGAAGATGCTCCCAGAATCAAGGAAATGGCGAAGGAAAGAAAGAGAATAGTTGTTATTGGTAGCGGTTATCTCGGGATCGAGATAGCAGATGCTCTGTCAAGGCAGAAGAGCGTTACAGTAATTGAGCAGGGAGCTCATCCTCTTCCGGAGTATGATGAGGAAATTTCAGACATCCTTCTCGGTAGGATGAGGGAAAAGCTTGATTTGAGACTGAACGAGAAGGTAATCTCAATAGAGGAAGATGGTAGAAGAATTTTAACGGATAAAGAGGAATACAAGACAGACCTTGTCATTCTTGCAATAGGTGTGGAGCCAGAAGTGGAACTGGCAGAAAAATTTGGAGTTGAGATAGGAAAAACCGGAGCAATAAAAACGAACAAGAAGATGGAGACCAGCAAGAAAGGGGTTTATGCAGTTGGCGATTGTGCAGAAACAACAAATATTGTGACTGGAGAGCATGACTGGATTCCTCTAGCTGCTCCAGCAAACAAGATGGGTTATGTTGCCGGTTCAAACATTGCAGGAGTTGAGATGGAGTTTCCTGGAGCACTGAAAAGTCAGTTAACATCTTTTTATGAACTGGAGATAGGAAAGACAGGTCTTAGTGAATTGGAAGCTAACAGACATGGCTTCAATGCAGTCTCTGTAACTATCTCGTCAAACACAAAAGCCAGATACATCTCAAGCAAGGAGAAGATAACGGTAAAGATGGTTGCCGATGCTGACACAGGAAGAGTTTTAGGAGTTCAGGCAATAGGCTCTGACGTCTCTAAAACCATTTATGGTGCTTCTGCACTGCTTTACAAAAGAGCTCACGTTGAAGACTTTTTCTTCGCAGATTTTCCATTCTATCCTCCCAAATCTCCTGTTTGGGATCCACTTGTTGTTGCTGCAAGAAATCTATTCAGAAAGATGGGGATCAGTTGAGGGATTCAAGAAGCTCATTGATTCTTTCAAGTTCCTCTTTTATCTTCATAAGCGCCTCCCTGCTGTCGAGGTATTCCAGCATGTTGTTACATCTTGGACAAGAAAAGCCGTATTCCATCGCCTCCTCATACCTTACCTTAACGCATCCGTTTATGCATATGTAGTAAATGCTCTCATCCTCAAGTCTTAGCTTCTCTTCAAGCTTGTCTCTTGTTTTTTCTAGCTCTCTTCTCAAAACCTCCCTCTCTCTATCGTAGTTTATCTTCCAAAAGTATTCCATCCATCCGGTGTCTTCATCCTTCTTCCTTCTGTAGCTTGCCAGTCCTATCTCATAGAATGCAAAAAGAACCCTTCTGATCTCGTTTATCTCAACTCCAAGCTCCTCGGATAAGCTCTCATCTGTGAATTCGTTCTCAAGATCCATAGAATAGATAACAACGCCCAGATCTCCAGCAATTCTTTCAATGAGTTCCACTATGAGTTCATCAATCTCATTCAACTCCATTTCCACAGAATATTATTGTGCTTTCAACATTATTTAAGTTTGCGGTAATCTTCAAAGCAAGTTCAAAAATCTTCTTTAAAAACTTAAAAGAACTCAGGTCTATTGCTGGAATCTATCCCCTATAAGCCTCTCCAAAATCAAAATCAATTTCTTGACTTATGTAATCTCCAATTTCGCCAAGAAGATTTACAAATTTCGTGTAAGCGTCGATATAATTTCTTACACTTTCAAGCTCATTGAGCTTTGCCTGAATGCTCGTTAAGTTCTCAATCAAACCTTCATCAATCTGTCCTGTTAGCTGTTTTGACATGTACTCTTGCTGCCTCTCCTGAAACTCCACTAAAAGGCTCTGGGCAACTTTGTCCTGCTTTAAAGCGCTCTCACACTCAACAAAATTTCTGTATTCCTCACTTTCAAGAATCGCCCTCGCAAGATCCTCCGCTTTTCCTCTTATAAAATCATTCATCTACTCTCACCCTCTTTCTCCAAGCCTCTCTTTAGTACCTATATTAATGTTTCGGTCAAAAGTATTGACTAATGAAAAGCCTCTCCGATATGTTTATTAAGCGAGGCTGAATAGCCAATGCAATTAGGCTAATGGAGGGCTTTCAATGAAATCAGTTTACGCATTCATCAGAGAGGCTTGGAAAAACCCTTGGGAGGGATATGTGGGGAGATTGATGTGGGAGAGATTGCAAAAGTGGAGAAGGGAGCCTTCGATAGTCAGGATACCCAGACCGACAAGACTTGACAGGGCAAGAGCTTTGGGTTACAAGGCGAAGAAAGGTGTAGTTGTTGTTAGAGTTAGGATTAGAAGAGGTGGAAGGAGGGCAAGCAGACCGAACAAGGGAAGAAAAACAAGGAATTTGATGGTAAACAGGCTCACACCAAAGAAAAGTCTTCAGCGCATAGCCGAAGAGAGAGCGGCGAGAAAGTATCCTAACATGGAGGTATTAAATTCTTACTGGGTGGGTGAGGATGGCAAATATAAGTGGTTTGAGGTAATTTTGATTGACAGAAGTCATCCGTCCATACTGAGCGATGCTCAGCTATCTGGAATTGCAAGACAGAGGGGGAGAGCATTTAGAGGATTGACATCAGCAGGCAGGAAGGGAAGGGGATTGAGAAGAAAGGGAAGAGGAGCAGAGAAATCCAGACCGAGTTTGAGAGCAAACCTCAGAAAATAGACTCTTCTCCATGAAAATTGACACCATAACCCTTTCAGCCATTGTTTACTCAACAGAGAGTAGAGAAAAGGTGAGCATGGCTCTCTCAAATCTCATTCCCTTTGAGTTTGAAATAATGGTTAGCAAAGCAAGGGGTCATTATGGAAACCCGCTGGAATTTTTAGAGGTGGAGATAAAGAAGAAGAGGGAGATTAAAGAGTTTTGGAACCACTTTATAGAATCTCTGGGTAGTGAAAGGGAAATATTGGCAGAGATGCTGGATGAAATTCTGGATGAGGAAGGAGTTATGAGAATAAGGGTTGAAAAGCAGTCAGCATACCTCGGAAAAGTCCGTTTGGCTTTTGGGGGGGATGCGATAGTCATAAAGGTAAAGATAGTGACATACCCTGCAAAAAGGGAGAAAATGATGGAGTTTGGAAGAAAGCTAGTTGTGGAAGGATATGATTGATTTTATAAGATTTGATTACGATAGGAGTCTCAACTTGGGATTTCAAGCTTACATTGTTTTTGGTGAGAACAGTGAGAGAAACATCAAGGGATATCTGATTCAGGCAAAAGATGCAAGAGATTTAAGGGAAAAGCTAAGAAAGGCTGATGGTTTTGTTGGAGTTATGAGTGAGAGGGTTGAGGTAAACAGATATGCTGTTATGAGAAAGAAGGTTGAGGCAATTCTTGATTTCCCGGAGAGAAAGCTTGATTATTCAACACTTAAGCTAGCAAAGGAGAAGGATGTTCTGATAGAGTTTTCACTTAGCACTATTCTGAATTCAGGCAGAAACAAGAGGGTTAGGCTATTAGAAAGACTCAGGAAAACATTGCAGGTTGTAAAAAAGCTTGATACACCCTTCATTTTAACAAGTGGAGCGAGAGAGTTTTATGAATTGAGAAAAAGAAATCAGATCTATGAGGTTTTCTCATATCTTGGTGCGGATTTAGCTAGAGCAAGTTACTGGGCTGAAAGGCTTTACAGAAAATTTTTTGATGAGAAATACATTATGGATGGAGTTGAGAGAATATGATTTCCCTTCCACCGTCTTTAAGGGAGAAAAAAAGGCATGTAGCATTTGAATTGATTTCAGAGGGGAAGATAGAGAAGGAGGAGCTAAGCTTTTCAATCTGGGAATCTATATTAAAACTGTTTGGTGAATTTGAGGGAGTGGATTTCAAGATCACAGAATTCTATGATAACAGGGGAATAATTACATGCAATTTGAAAGACCTTGATAAAATAAAAATAGCATTAACTATGATAGAAAGCATTGAAGGTAAAAAAGTGCTCCCAATAATTCTGGGAGTTGCAGGCACTATAAAAAGCTGCAAGAAAAAATATATGGAGGTGTTGAAAGATGCAGATTCCGCAAATGGGGTATGATAGAGCCATAACGATTTTCAGTCCTGATGGAAGGCTTTATCAGGTTGAATATGCGAGAGAGGCTGTTAAAAGAGGAGCAACAGCCATTGGCATAAAAACGAAGGAAGGAGTTGTTGTTCTCGCAGACAGAAGAGTTGGTAGCAAGCTGCTTGAGGCTGACACAATTGAAAAGATATACAAGGTGGATGAGCACATATGCGTTGCAACTTCAGGGCTTGTTGCCGATGCTAGGGTTTTGGTTGACAGAGCGAGACTTGAAGCTCAAATAAACAGGCTTACGTATGATGAGCCGATAAGCGTTAAGGAACTTGCAAGAAAAATCTGTGACTTTAAGCAGCAGTACACCCAGTATGGCGGTGTGAGACCCTTTGGCGTGTCACTGCTTATGGCAGGAGTTGACAAGGTTCCAAAGCTGTTTGAGACAGATCCAAGTGGAGCTCTGCTTGAATACAGAGCAACCGCAATTGGGGCTGGGAGGAATGCTGTTATGAGTTACTTTGAAGAAAATTACAGGGATGATCTTACAATTGATGAGGCTATTGTCATGGGACTTGTTGCAATGGGCAAGGCTATTGAAAGCCAGATAAATGTTGAGGGAGTTGAGATAGGAGTGATAAAGGTTGAGGACAAAACTTTCAGGCTCATTGAGGGTGATGAGCTAAAAGCTTACGTTGATAAGGCAAATGAGATTCTCAAGGCTCAGAGTTCTGAATAGGAGGAAGTTTAGATGGTATCTTTGGAGAAGGCTGTGATAGCAAGGATTAAAAAGGGAGGAGAGAATTTTGAGGTTCTTGTTGATCCTTATCTTGCCAGAGATCTGAAAGAGGGAAAGAAAGTTGATTTCGATGAACTTGTGGCAGTGGAAGAGGTTTTTCATGATGCAAAAAAGGGAAGCAGAGCAAGTCTTGAGGATCTGGAAAAGACATTTCAGACAAGGGATTTGAGAGAGATAATAAGGAGGATAGTTGTTGAAGGAGATGTGCAAATAACATCAGAGCAAAGAAAGGAGATGCTAGAACAGAAAAGAAGGCAGATAATTGAATACATAAGAAGGAATGCGATAGATCCTAGGACAAAAGCTCCACACACATATGAGAGGATTGAGGCGGCAATGGATCAGGCAAAGGTTCATATTGACATATTCAAACCAGTAGAGATTCAGGCTAGGGAGATCGTGAAGGCGATAAAGTCCATACTCCCATTGAAGTTCGAGGAGATGGATGTTGCAATCAAAATACCTCCGGAACACACCGGAAAAGCTATTAGCTCTCTTTATAACTTTGGAACGATACTGAAAGAGGAGTGGCAAGGTGATGGGAGCTGGATATGCGTTATAAGAATTCCAGCGGGAATGTATGGAGAGCTTATGGATCTGTTGGGAAAAGTTGCAAAAGGGGAGGCTCTGACAAAAGTTATCAGCAGGAGGTGAGAGCATGAGATCGATAGTTCTTCCAGGGGATCTTCTTGCAACAAATCCAAAGGTGGCGGGAAGCGGTACGTATGTGGAGGGTGGAAAGGTTTATGCAAAGTTTCTTGGTTTGCTTGACAAGACAGACACATCTGTCAGGGTTATTCCGCTGAGAGGAAAGTACATACCATCTATTGGGGATGTTGTTATAGGGATAGTCAGAGAGGTAACGGCAAATGGATGGGTTGTTGATATAAATTCACCATATCAGGGTTTTTTGCCACTTTCCGAGAATCCCAACGTCAGACCCAACAAAAAACCAAACGAGGTTCTTGAGATTGATGACATAATAATTGCCAAAGTCACAAACATCGATCCAAAGATGAAGGTAACCCTAACGATGAAGGACAAGATGTGCAGGGCGGTTAGGTTTGGAAGGGTGATAGCGATCAATCCTGCAAGGGTTCCAAGAGTTATAGGGAAGAAGGGGAGCATGATAAAGATGTTCAAGACCGAGCTTGGAGTTCAGATTGTTGTTGGGAAGAACGGCTTAATTTGGGCAAGCGGTGATAGAAGGAAGGTGAACATAGTTGAGGAAGCAATATATATAATTGAGGAGGAGGCTCATACTGAAGGTCTGACAGACAGGATAACAGAATTTGTTAGAAAGAGAAAGGGTGAATTTGATGAGCAATAAGGATGAAGTAAGGCTGATTGTTGATGGAAAGAGGCTCGATGGAAGGGCATTTGATGAGTTAAGACCGATCAAGATAAAGGTGGGAGTTTTAAAGAGGGCAGATGGATCGTGTTATCTTGAGATGGGGAAGAACAAGGTGGTTGTCGCGGTTTATGGGCCCAGAGAAGTCCATCCAAGACATCTCCAAGATCCTGTGAAGGCTGTGGTAAGATACAGATACAACATGGCACCATTTAGCGTTGAGGAAAGAAAAAGACCGGGTCCAGACAGGAGGAGTGTTGAGATATCTAAGGTTAGCAGGGAAGCTCTTGAGGCAATAGTGATGAAGGAGCTTTTTCCAAGGAGCGGGATTGATGTTTTCGTTGAGGTATTGCAGGCTGATGCAGGCAGCAGAACAGCCTGTCTGAATGCTGCAAGCGTAGCATTAGTGGATGCTGGTGTGCCGATGAAGGGGATGATCTCAAGTGTGGCTGTTGCAAAGGTGGATGGAGAGCTTGTTCTTGATCCGATGAAGGAGGAGGACTTCTACGGAGAGGCTGATATGCCCTTCGCCTTCTTCATCAGAAACGACAGAATAGAGTCTATAGCCCTTTTGCAGATGGATGGGAGAGTAACAAAGGATGAGTTTATCAAAGCCGTCAAAATGGCTAAAGATGGAGCTATGAGGATTTATAAGATGCAAAAAGAGGCTATAAAATCTAAGTACGTTGTTGAAAGTGAGGAGGAGGTAGATTAGAGTGGGAGATGACATAATTCTTGACATAAGGAGGGATTACGTTCTCGGAAAAATCAGAGATGGAGAGAGAATAGATGGAAGAGCCTTTGATGAATACAGAAAAATAGAGATAGAAACGGGGATTATTGAGAAGGCTGAAGGATCTGCACTAGTTAAAATCGGAGACACGCAGGTTGTTGTTGGCATAAAAATGCAGCCTGGTGAGCCTTTTCCGGACACTCCTGACAAGGGCATAATTATAACAAATGCTGAGCTCGTCCCACTAGCATCTCCAACATTTGAACCTGGTCCTCCCGATGAAAACTCTGTTGAGCTTGCGAGAGTTGTTGATAGAGGTATAAGAGAAAGTGAGGCGGTTGATCTGTCAAAGCTGGTTATTGAGGAAGGAGAGAAGGTGTGGCTCGTTTTCATCGACATTCACGCTTTGGATGATGATGGAAACCTGATGGATGCCTCAGCCTTGGCAGCAATCTCAGCATTGCTCAACACCACAGTTCCTGCTGAGAGATTCGAGATTGGCGATGACTTCCCTCTTCCAGTTAGAGATCTCCCTGTGGCTGTCACCTCCCACATAATAGGGAATGTTTTTGTTGTAGACCCAAACAAGGATGAGGAGAACGCCTCCAAAAACTTTATAACCGTGACAACAGACAGCGATGACAATATTGTGGCTGTGCAGAAAAGCGGTAGTTATTTGCTCGATGAAGAAAAGCTCTATCAGATTATAGAGACAAGCATAAAAAAGGCGAGAGAGAATAGAAAGCTTCTAAAAGAGGTGTGAGGTATGGCAAGAACAAAAAAAGTGAAGATGGCAGGTAGATACGGAGCGAGATACGGCATCAGAGTTAGGAAGAGCATTGTTGAAATTGAAAGTCAGCAGAGACAGAAGTATGTATGTAAGAGATGCGGAAAAAAGGCAGTCAAAAGAATTGGGACGGCAATCTGGGAATGCAAGAGCTGCGGATATAAATTTGCAGGAGGTGCTTACATTCCTGTCTCACCAGCAATGAAAATTGTTGAGCAGGCTGTTAGCAGGGGTAGAGAGGCATGAGTGTATTCATATGTGTTTTTTGCGGAGCTGAAGTGGATGTTGATCTTGAAAGAAATCTGATACAGTGTGCTAAGTGCGGGAGTAGAGTTGTGATGAAGCCAAAGCCTCCAGCTTTGAAGAAGAGAGTTAAGGCTGTTTAAAATCCTACAAAAATTTTAGTAAGAGATAAATAAGAGTCATAAAACGGAGTTTATGGAAACAAAGTCATGTCCATTCTGCAATGGTGAAATGGTAAAGGGGAAGAGTGATAGGGCTGGATACGCAAGGTATTTCTGGAAAAAGCCTTGGGGCGGTTTGTTAAGCCAAGCGGAACTTGCATATCCATGGCTCTGTCTAAATTGTGGTGCACTGATTCCCTACATCGATGGTGAGAAACTGGAAAAGATAAAAATCGAATTTGAAAGGCAGAGAATGGGAAGGTCATAAGAATCTAGGAACAATTCCCTGCATCATCATTAGATCGAGAATTGCTATTGCAACCATGGATTCACAAACAACAACGGCTCTTGGCACAATGCAAGGATCATGTCTGCCTTTAACGACTATCTCCTCATTCTCAAGTGTTCTGAGGTTGATCGTTTTCTGAACCTTTGAAATGCTTGGTGTTGGTTTTACAGCAGCTCTTATCACAATATCCTGCCCCGATGTGATTCCTGCAAGCGTTCCACCAGAGTTGTTTGAGAAAAATTTGATTCTGCCCTTCTCTGCATACATCTCATCATTCATCTCACTTCCCTTAACCCTTGCAGATTCAAAACCCATTCCTATTTCCACACCTTTAACGGCAGGTATGCTCATCAATGCATAAGCAAGATACGCATCAGCCTTCATAAAAACAGGCTCTCCCAATCCTGCAGGAACGCCTTTCACCACAACCTCAACAATTCCACCAACGCTGTTTCCTTCGCTCATTGCCCTTTCTATTCTCTCAATCGCAATTTCCTCCCTAACTTTGTCAGGAAATCTTATTTCACTCTTTTCTGCCTTTTCGAATATTTCTTCAACCTCTCCTTCCAATTCAGCTCTGATCCCGGCTATCTCACGAGAAAACCCGTAAACTCTCACACCAAATTTTTCAAGAACCTTTTTTGCTACAGCTCCACCGGCAACTCTGCCTACGGTTTCTCTACCAGATGCTCTCCCTCCTCCCCTCCAGTCCCTTATCCCAAATTTTGCAAAGTAAGTGTAGTCTCCATGCCCCGGACGTGCCAGGTCTTTTATACTTTCATAGGGCTTAGAGTCAACATCCCTGTTTTCAACCAAAATCGCTATCGGAGTTCCAAGGGTCACACCATCTAGCACTCCTGAAAGAATAATTGCCTCATCTTTCTCCTTCCTTTTTGAAAAAAGTCTACCACCTGGTCTTCTCCTTCTCAGCTCTCTGTTTATGTCCTCCTCTTTTAGCTCCATCCCTGCTGGGCAGCCATCAACAACGCACCCAACAGCCTTTCCATGGCTCTCTCCAAAGGTTGTCAGCCTGAATATCCTTCCAAAGCTATTTCCACTCATAAAACCTCAACTCCCGCACCAATTTTTCTCAAATCCTCAAAAAAATCTGGATATGAAACTCTAACACATTCTGCACCTCTTATCACAATCCCATTTACCAGTCCGAGTATTGAGAAAGCCATTGCAATTCTATGATCGCCGTAGCTTTCAACAATTCCATATTTTGGCTTTCCACCAACTATTCTCATTCCATCCTCTCTTTCCTCTGCTTTTATTCCGAGTTTTCTTAAATTGTAAACAACCGTTTTTATTCTGTCAGTCTCCTTTATTCTAAGATGCTCTGCATTGTAAATCTCACTCTCACCCTTTGCAACAGAAGCCAGGACGGCAACGGTTGGAACAAGATCTGGTGTATCCCCAGCATCAAATGAAATTCCTTCAAGCTGGGATTTTTCAGCAACAATTCTGTTATTTTTCCACCTCACCTCCCCTCCCATCTCCCTCACAACATCCACTATCCTCTTATCGCCCTGCCTTGAATCATAAACATCAAGAATCTCAACTCTACCAGCTAAAACTCCTGCAGAAATAAGATAGCTTAAAGATGAGAAATCTGGTGGTACTGAAAATTCCCTAAGATTGTAGGATGAAGGGCTAATGAGAAAAGCATTCTCTTCAACCTGAATCTCTATTCCACTCCTCTCCAAAACATCTAGAGTTACATCCACATAGGGTCTCGACTTAAGAGATTTTACTCTGATAATTGATTCACTATCTGTTAGCGGCAAGGCAAAAAGGAGTGAGGTTATGAATTGAGAGCTTACTGCTGAAATCTCAACTTCACCTCCATGTATTGGTCCCTTCACCCTAATAGGTGGTTGGAAGTTTTTACTACCGTAAATTTTCGCATTCAGTTTTATTAGGGATTCTACAAGCTGAAGGTTTGGTCTCTTTCTCAATGATTCATCTCCGTCGAGTATTGAGGTTTTTTCACTCAAAGAGAGAAGAGATATGAGTATTCTCAGGCTGGTTCCAGAGTTCTCACAATTGTAGTAACCTGCTTCAATTTTGTCAGTTCCTTTGAAGTAGAAGCTACCAGATTTTTTAACAAAAGTCGCCCCCATTTTAACGCAGGCTTTGAGAGTTGAAAGTGTGTCACTGGCAATGAGGGGGTTAGCTATTTTGCTTTTTTTTGAGAGTGCTGATGAAAAAAATGCCCTGTGTGTGTAGCTTTTCGATGGAGGAGCTGAAATCACTCCCTCAACCTCACTTTTTCTGATTTTCACGTCCACATTGTCATGTTGTGACATGGCGTTAATAAAGTTTCTCAACTGGACAATTCATTTAGCACAAAACGCTACCATTGAACGATTGCAGTTAACATGAACAACTTACAGAAGTGATTTGAGCAATCTCAAGAAATTAAAAGATTCCCATTTTTTCATACCACTTCGATTGTTTTTCTTCTGTTTTCAAATCACCTCAAAATCGTTAGATACCTTTTGTCGAGTTCAGCACAACTTTGGTAATCTTAATGGTTACATTTGCTTCGATCCATGCTGCAATTAAGATCAGAATTATGGAATCCAGATCGAGGGTAAGATATTATTTTATGTCTTCCCCCGAAAGTATTGTTTCTTTTCTTACTGTTAAATATCCAATGATCTTATAAATGATTTTGAATCATGATGTTCCTGCTACGGTTATAGAAAGACATTCAAACAAATGATGGGGCAAAAATGGAAAAATGGCTAATAGATGAAGGTGACGAATATGCCGGTATACATACTCGTGAGAGAATTAGAGTGTGGAGGGATCTTCAAGAAATTTTTGGAATATGTTTACAAAAATGGAGAAACGAAAAAATTCATAGATGATTTCGAGTCAGGAAGAATTGTATATCTTGACAAAGATTCACTCGTTTATCACCTTTATGAATTTATAAGATGCTTTAGAGATTTTGTAGAAGGATTAAATGATGTACGGGCTTTCTAGAATATCTTTTTACAAAAGTATATTTTGTGCGCATAATTACAGATGATAGAAGCTAAGCATTCAGACCTTTCAATGTTTCTCAACACACGTGGATTACCCTTGTCGTCTACAGATGTGCTTAAAAGCATGAATTTAGAATTTGTGCCCAAAGAGAGAAGAGATGGCTATTTCAAAAAATGGCGAGATGTGTGTTTCTTCGTCTTAACATAGAGATGCTGGAAGAACACTTCCCAAGCTACGCTAGCATCAGTACTATAACTGTAGAATATATACTTCCGCGTTCACCACAGGGAGAATGGCTCAGTATTTTCAGTGAGGAAGATGTTGGTAGAATTGTTAACAAAACTTGGCAACCTAACACTTCTCAACAAGCGAAGAAACTCTAGGGCTTCAAATTATGACTTCAAAAAGAAGAAAGAAAAATACTTTGAGTTGAAGCACAATCCGTTTGCCATCACAGCTATGCTCATGGAATATGACAAATGGGATAAAAATTCATTCGAAAAAAGACACAGAGAACTATTGAATCTTGCTTTCAGAATTTATATCCCAGAAAGATTGATGTGAGCAATAATAGATCTCAAAGTCCAACTTTAACTCAATTTTTTATTTCTCTTTTTATTGCTCAGTTTAACTCTTTTACAATCTTACACTATCTTTAAACTTTTTCTATTAATTAAGATTTGGAAATTTGAGGAATGGGAGTTTTAGGTGAGTTTATTATTAATGAAAAGTGAAATTATTTAACTTTTAATTAAATTTATATTATAAATTGCCTCATGAAAATTAAATGAATGAGGATGTGTTCCTTCGAAGTCTCCAGAATCTCCTTGCTCATGACAAGGATACAAATGAACCTCATCCCCCAAAATATGACTCAGATTTCTTATGACGCAAATTCATCTTTTTCCGAGAACTTTTGCAAGATTTGTTAAGGTTCTCTTGAACTTGAGCTTTTAGTATTTGAAAGCCCCTCAATC
>WAJY01000185.1 GCA_015523645.1 Geoglobus sp.
TCCGCATATCTTGCAGTGTCTGAGCTCAACCTCTTCTCTTTCCTTCCTTCTTGCCAGATTTCTCAAAACACCTATCTTGAAGCCAGGAATTTTCCCATCTATCTCATAAACAATCTCCTTCCATCTCGGATATGGAGCCTTTGGACACTCCATCTCAACAAATGGTAGCTCTCTCGCAAATACATAGATCATGTTCTCTCTCTCGCCCATCTCATAAAGCGGTCTAATCCTAGTTACAACCTTGTCAAATCCCTCAATTCTCGGCAACTGCTTTTCACTCCACTGAAGATTACCAGAATACAGGTTTTTGAAAAGATTTGCTAATATGTCCTCTGAACAGTGCCCTGTTGCAATAACATCATAACCATTCTCCCTCGCAAATATGTTCATTAGATACCTCTTCGCATTTCCACAAACAGAGCAGACCTTCTTCGAAAAATCAGAAAGATCGAGACCATAATCTGAAAGACTGACAGTATGGAGCTCAACTCCAAGCTTCTCACAAACCCTTGAAGCTATTTCAAGGGATAGCCTGCTGTATTCTCCCAATCCAAGGTTTATGAAAAGAGATGAGACTTCAAACTGAAATCTGTCAGAGAGTGATTTTAAAGCCGACAGCATAGCAACGCTGTCCTTTCCACCGCTCAATGCCACAAGAACTCTTTCGCCTGCTCTTATCATCTTGTATCTTCTCACAGACGACTCCACAGCAGACTCATACCTATCAGCATAGCAACTCCTGCAGTAATACCTCCCTCTGAACTTTTCAAATGCCCCCTCGCCACACCTAACGCATATCATCTTGGCATGTTAGGTATGACGATTGATAGAATTATTGATAGAAATATGAGAAATGAGAGAAATCTTGTTGCACTCTCTGCAATGCCCTTACCTCCAATCTTCTCAGCCACATCGTAAAAGACCCTGCCTCCATCAAGAGGTATCGCTGGAAGACAGTTGAAAAGACCCACATAAAAGTTTATCCAACCGATCCAGTAAAGGGTGTTTAATAAGTAGAACAGCCAACCTCCAAGCTGTGACGTGTAAAACTGGGTTATCGGGTATGAGAAGCTGTTGAAGAATATTATGGGCATTGAAATTATGAATATCCATCCCCTCGGATCGGTCATCATCGATGGAATTCTTTTCAGAGTTTCAAGGAGGTTGCTTGCATAGTAGTAGCTGAATGTTACGCCTGCAAAGTACTCCTCAACCTGAACACCCATTATTCCCCTCCCCTTCGAATCCTTCAGTATCAGACTGTAATTCCTGTAGTTTCTACCATCAAAAACAGTTATTGCCACACTCTCTCCACCCTTTTTACCACGCAATGCATCCAGAAAGTCTTGTAGAGTCACAATCCTTTTGCCATTTACCTGCGTTATTATCATCCCCTCCCTTATTCCAGCAGAATGAGCTGGATAACCCTCAATCACTCTAACAATCCTCACCCCTGTTTCTCCCTCCAAAACAACCTCCCTTCCATCTTTCAGCTTCACCTTGATAACCTTGCTACCATCAACAGCCCTTGATACGTCTGAAGGCTTCACAACAGCCATGCCATTTATCTCTGCAACAACATCACCAACCTTTAACTCCGGATTCTCAGATTTGAGAACAGCAATGGAAGGGTGCAAATACCCCAATAGGTAAAAAAATGCGGAAAAAGCCAAAACGGCAACAATAAAATTGCTAATCACTCCAGAAGAGAAAACTCTGAGCCTAGTGGCTCTTTCCGATCTTCTCAGGAGTTGTTCCTCATCAGGCTCGGCAAAACCTCCTATCGGTAATGGAGCCAGAATTATTCCAAGAGACTTCACCCTAACGTTCTCAGACAGGGCTGAGATTGCATGGCTGAACTCATGGACAACAAGCGTGACAGCCAGCCCAATGATACCCCAGACAAATGGGATAAACTTATTCACTCCGGGAATTAGCAGCGCGTTTCTGGGGCTTGTAATTTCCGAGGGAGGTGGTGGGGATGTGAGAAGCGTGTAATCCATGAAAAGTATAAGAAGAAACATGAAAATCATGCCTGCAAAAACTGCAGGAATGCCAGCAGTGCCTATAACTATCCACAGCTTTTTTCTTTCTGCCATTTTTGAAAGAAAATCTATCCCTCTCTTTGTTCTGATCATCAATACTGGTCCATAGTTGCTTATGTTCCATCTCTCAAGCAAACCTCTCCTTCTCAGCACCTCAACTACTGCCCAGTAACCAAGGAAAGATATCAGAGCCACAAATATTATGTCCATTGTAAGCTGAGTCTAGAGTTGCCTTAATTAAGTTTGTGTTTCATAATCATTCCAGTCTTCTTCCCAGTATTCTCTCCTCAATTGTCATGCTCTCAACAAACTCCCTCCTCACACTCTCCCTTGTCAGATAGTAGATAACAGAGAACCCGAAAAATGCGTTTAAGGCAAAGAGCGGGGAAATAAGTGATCCAAAAACTCCATAGAAAGCATGAATTCCAGAAACTACAATGGAGAGCTTTCTGCCTAATTCTTTTCTTGTTAAAAGCCCTATACCTGAAATCAGATAAAGCAATGAAAGAAAGAGAGCTATTGCGATGAAAAATGGTAAAAAAACAGAGATTTCTTCTTTGCTTATACCATAGGGATTCATTTCTCTGCTCATGTAATCCAGAAACTCCTCCCTAGTCAGAAGTATTGTGAGTGATGTCAAAAGACTGAAGGAGAATAGAATGAGCATAAAAATGGCTATCAGTGTTACACCCACCTTCACCCTGCTTTCTATCAGCTAAAAATTTAAATAAGTTGCGGACAAGCACCGATCATGTACTACTTCATCTATGTAACATTTCCCGATGAAGATTCTGCAAAGGAGGTTGCAGAGCATCTTCTCAAGAAAAGGCTTGCAGCATGTGTTAATTACTGGGAAATCAAATCCAAATACTGGTGGGAGGGAGAGATTCAGGAAGACGACGAGATTGCGATGATAATAAAAACAAAAGCGGAAAAATTTTCAGAGGTGAGAGAGGAGATAAAGAAGCTACACAGCTACACAACCCCATGCATATGCGGACTGAATGTTGAGGAGGGAAATCTCGAGTTTCTCAGGTGGATTGATAGCATTGTGGAAGGATGAAAGGGAAAACAGCCACATTCGGAGAAAGGAAAAGGATAATATACGGAAGAGAAAGATGGGAAATGCTGAGATCAAAGAGAGAGATAGCCATGGAGATAATGGAGGCTTTAGAATCCTACGGCATACAGTCTATTCTCTATGGCTCAACAGCAAGAGGAGATGTTAGGAAGGATAGCGATGTTGACATATTCATCCCGATGAGCATACCATCCTACAAAATCGAGCTCGCCTTGCAGGGCTTTTCCATTCTCCAGAGAAGAATAATCCAGGCAACACCAAATCATGCAATAAAGGGTGAGATCGTTTTAGAGAATGCAACGGTAAGTTTTCCACTTGCCAAAATGAGGGAAAAGGAGATGGACTTTTACCGGTTTGGTGGATACATTGACATCAATGGAGTCATGGAGGGTGAGAGGGTTGCGGGGATAGACAAGCGACTCATGCTCATAATACCGCTAAAGGATGGTCATTACGAGATGCCAGCCAATGAAGTTCATAAAGCAGAAATTGCAGATTTTCTTGGAGTAAGTGTCGAAATTGTAGAGGAGAGATTCAGGGTTCTTGAGAGGAGGAGAGACATTGGAAGAACGGGGGTCTTTCTTAATGAAGTTTTAAACGACCACGAGAATTTTGAAACAAAGCTTAAGGAGATAACAGACAGGAATCCTCTTGTTAAGAGAAGACTGGTTTTATAAGCTTGAAGTTTAAAAAATTATTTATCTGGAACATCAGCTAAACATACAATGAACAAGAGATCAAATTTAAATCTGCTAATTCTAGGAGTTCTCTTTGCAATCACAGCCTTTGATACGCTTCTTCTTGCATTTGCAACTCCAGGACTGATAAAGATCTACAACTTCAACAGAACTGAGGCTGGAATGCTGGGAACAAGTTTGATGGTGGGAATTGCTCTCGGCTCGATTTTTTTCGGAATGATTTCAGACAGAATTGGAAGAAAACCTGTAATATTCTTTTCAGTCACGCTTTTCTCCTTTTCAACTGGACTTCTATCTCTATTTCACGAATTTTTCCCACTAGCATTCTTTCTCTTCACCTCAGGACTCGGACTTGGTGGAAGTTTAACAATGACGATTGCATCACTGCCTGAGGTTGTAGAGGGTAGTATTGAAAAGTACATGTGCTACCTCGAGTCCTTCTGGGGTGTTGGTGCATTAATGATAGTCTCAGCATACCACATACTCTCGAAAAACAACATCTCCCAACTATTCTTTGCCGGCTTTTTACCAATTCTCTTCATTCCGATGTTTAACAAACTTCCAAGCATAAAAACTGAAAGAAGAAGAGTAACCGGGAATATCTGGATTTTGCTAACAGAGTATAGAGAACTTGCAATAATAATCTGGCTTATTTGGTTTTGCGGAGTATACACATATTACGGTGTTTTTCTGTGGTTACCCGATGTTTGGATTTCTTTAGGAGCCCATTCAAGATCCACACTTCTCATCCCAGTTTACGGAATCCAGATAATATCACCACTAATCCTCTCCTTCTTCTCAAACAAGGAGAATACAGAAAACCTTCTCTTCCTTTATTCAATACTCGCCTCCATCTCAATAATCACATTCATATTTCTTCCCTCCTACACACTAAGATTTTTTTCAATACTCTCTGCTTCATTTTTCAGCATAGGAAGCTGGGTGCTTTTGATAATCGTAACCCAAAGAACCTACCCGCAAAGCATAAGAGGCATAGGTGTTGGTTCCTCCGCAGGAATAGGGAGAATAGGCGGGATAATCGCCCCTTACATTACCGGAAATCTGATGGACAGGACTGGAGGTTTTCTAGCTCCTTTTCTTATCTTTTCCATTTTTTTCGTTTTTCAGGGAATTTTCTCCATTGAAACAAAGAAGATCAGGATTAGAAAGAATTTAATATGGTAAAAAGCAAAAATAATGGCTAAAAATACTTAATTTTTGGAAATAATTTTAATGAGAAAATATTTTTAAAGCCATCAAAGCTCATTTGATCAATGGCTGATGTCATTCATTGGGCAGACGTGATTGCAGAGAGCATACTCAAGAAAAAAGACAAGATCAGAATTGCAACAGGTATAACTCCAAGCGGTCACATTCACCTCGGAAATTTAAGAGAGATGCTAACAGCCGATGCTATCAGAAGGGCTGTTGAGGAGAAAGGAGGGAAAGCAGAGATATTTTATGTTGCAGATACATTAGATCCTCTTAGAAAGAGGTATCCATTTCTTCCAGAAGAATATGAAGGATATGTTGGAATGCCTTTGAGCAACATCCCAGATCCAGATGGCTGTCATGAAAGTTATTCAGAGCACTTCCTACAGCCATTCCTCCAGTCTCTCGAAACACTTGACATTCCGGTTGTCATTAAAAAAGCCGATGAAATGTACAAAAATGGAGAGTACGATGAGATGATAAGAGTTTCTCTGGAAAATAGAGAGAAGATTGCTGAAATAATAAAGAGGGTCTCTGGAAGAGAGGTTGAAAACGACTGGAGTCCGTTTATGCCTGTCTGCAAGAGGTGTGGGAGAATAAACTCAACAGTTGTCCTAGGCATTGAAAACTCCAGCATAAGATACA
>WAJY01000186.1 GCA_015523645.1 Geoglobus sp.
ATCTAGGGCTTTCGTTAACCTCATAATAAAGCCTCTGAATGCCAAGATTGCTTATACCACCAACATACCTATTCGGATAGACTACTGCTACCCTCCTCAAACCTCTCCTGTATTTCTTAAAAAATGGATTGAATTCTATCATTCGAGAGCTTTGTTGCCTCTCTGCATCGCAATCTTCCCGGTTCTTGCCACTTCCTTTATTCCATACTGCCTCATCAAGTTGATGAACGCATTTACCTTCTCCTCATCACCAGTTATCTCTATTATAAAGGAATCTCTGGCAACATCAACTATTCTCGCCCTGAATATGTTTGCTATCTCTATTATCTCCCCTCTGTTCTGCATTGTTGTGGAAACTTTTATGAGTGCAAGCTCTCTCTCAACGGCATTTGATGAGATATCGCTGACTTTTATCACATCTATCAGCTTGTTGAGCTGTTTAGTGACTTGCTCAATTGTCCTATCATCGCCAGCAACAACAATTGTCATTCTTGAAATTGTTTCTTTTTCTGTTATACCAACTGCAAGGCTCTCTATGTTGAACCCTCTCCTTCTGAAGAGCCCTGCAACCCTCGCCAGAACTCCGGGCTTGTTCTCAACCAACGCAGCAATCGTGTGTCTCATGCTCACACCTCCTTGTCTATCATCTCATGAAGCGCTCCACCAGCAGGAACCATTGGATAAACGTTCTCAAGCCTTTCTACTCTGAAGTCAATGACAACTGGGGCGTCAATTTCAATAGCCTCTTTCAAAGCATCCTCAACCTCTGAAGGTTTCTCGACTGTCATGCCTACAGCACCAAATCCTTCTGCAATTTTCTCAAAGCTCATGTCCTTGCATTTTAGGCATGTTGCTGAATACCTCTCATCATAGAAAAGCTCCTGCCACTGCCTGACCATTCCAAGAAACATGTTGTTTAGAACAAACACCTTCACATCAACCCCAAAATCAACGCATGTTGCTAGCTCCTGAATGTTCATAAGGAAGCTCCCGTCACCTGCTATGTCGATGACAACCTTGTCAGGAAATGCTGTTTTTATTCCAACGCTTGCTGGAAATCCAAAACCCATTGTGCCAAGCCCTCCTGAAGTTATAAACTGCCTTGGTCGTCTAACCTTGAAGTACTGTGCCGCCCACATCTGATTCTGCCCGACCTCAGTTGTGATTATGGCATCTGGAAACAGTTCCCAGATCTTTTCAATTATGTACTGGGGTTTCAATCCTCCATCTTTCCTGTATTTCAGCGGATACATTTTTCTCCATTTCTCAATCTTTTCCTCCCACTCCTTTCTTTTCCTGTATTTGATGTGCTTTATTAGTTCCTTCAAAACCAGCTTTGCGTCCCCAACTATTGGCAAGTCCACATTGACATTCTTTCCAATTTCTGCCGGGTCTATGTCTATGTGGATTATTTTTGCATCTGGAGCAAAATCTGAAACCCTGCCCGTTGTTCTGTCTGAAAATCTTATTCCTACTGCTATTATCAGATCGCTCTCCTGAAGTGCATAATTGGCATATTTTGCTCCATGCATTCCAGCAAATCCCAGGCTGAGGGGATGGGTTTCGGGAATTGCTCCTTTTCCCATCAAGCTTGTTATCACATATGCTGGAATTGTTTCTGCAAGCTTCGTCAATTCCTGAGATGCATTTGATATCACAACACCACCACCAGCAAGTATCACCGGTCTTTCAGCCTTCATTATCATCTCGCCTGCTCTCTTTATCTGCCTTGGATGTCCATGATACTTTGGCTTATAGCCGGGAAGCTCTACTTTTTCGGGATAGTTGAATTCAACATCAGCTATGGTCACATCTTTTGGCAGATCTATCAATACTGGACCAGGTCTGCCTGAAGGTGCAATCTGGAATGCCTCCTTTATTGTTCTGAGAAGATCCTTTGGATCTGTCACAAGGTAGTTGTGCTTTGTTATTGGCATGGTTATCCCAGATATGTCCGCTTCCTGAAATGCATCATTACCAACCAAGCTTGTAGGAACTTGACCTGTAAGCACAACAACTGGAGAGGAGTCCATGTATGCTGTTGCAATTCCTGTTACAGTATTGGTCGCTCCCGGTCCAGATGTTGCAAATGCAACACCAACTTTTCCAGTTGCCCTTGCATATCCATCTGCTGCGTGAACAGCAGCCTGTTCATGTCTTGTTAGAATATGCCTGATTCCGGAGTCAAAAAGTGCATCGTAAACCTCTATTATCGCTCCACCAGGTATGCCGAAAATGTGCTTCACACCTTCCTTTTCCAGAGCCTTGACAATGGCGTCAGCACCCCTCATAAACCACCACCATTGAAGAGAGAAGATTCAGTGTACTACTACAAGCAAAAAAAGTCCTGAAACCTCAATACCTCTTTTGTCTGAGATGTGCATTGAATGAGACATGATAACCAGAATTTATATAGTTTTTCATCCAAATGACGCAATTTATATACCCTAGCTTTTCAACTGCCACCATGGGGATTGCAGAAGAGCCTAACATGGCAATTTCTTTCGGGCTTTTTTTAATCCTTGCTCTTGTTCTAATCCTGCCTTTTAGGGTGAGAAAGGTTGAGGAGAACCTTGAACCTTTTTTTCTCATAATGGGTGTTCTTGCTGTTACAGTAAGCGGTCTCTGGTCTGTGGAGATTGCAGTTGAAGCAATTGAAACACCTCTGAAAATCACGGAGATAGCTGGAATCCCGATTGGCATTTTTCAGGTGGTTCTCTTTGTCGGTTTGATAGTTCATTACTACAACAGGCAGGTTTACTCATTTCTTGTTAACCTGCTAAAGAAAATAGGCATCAAGGCATTCACATTTCTGAGCATAACCGTCTTCGGCTTCATTTCAAGCATAATATCCGTGATAGTCTCTGCGGTTCTGCTTGCTGAGATAGCACTGGTTATGCCACTTGAAAGAGGTAAAAAAATCGAGTATGTTGTAATTTCTTGTTTCTCTGTAGGACTTGGAGCGGCGCTAACTCCTGTTGGAGAACCCTTGTCCACGATTGCTGTTAAAAAGCTGAGTGGAGAGCCGTATCATGCTGACTTCTGGTTTCTCTTCAACCTTCTGGGAAAGTACATAATTCCTGCTGTCCTGTTTCTTGGAATTTACGCTATTTTCAGGATAGGCAAAGGGACTCTTGAATCAATTGAACTTCCAGAGTATGAAGAAACACTGAGGACAGTTATAATGAGGGCTATCAGGGTTTATGTATTTATATCAGCTCTTGTTTTGCTTGGAGAAGGCTTTACACCGCTGATAGACTGGTACATATCCAAGATTCCTCCGATGATTCTTTACTGGGTAAACATGATATCAGCAATCCTCGACAATGCAACCCTGACTGCTGCTGAAATCGGTCCATCTCTCACGGTTCTGCAAATAAAGGGGGCTCTCATGGGTCTCATAATTTCTGGTGGAATGCTAATTCCCGGAAACATACCAAACATAGTCTCTGCAGGAAGACTGAAGATATCTAGTAGAGAGTGGGCTAGAATTGGTGTCCCTCTTGGGTTTGTAATTATGACCTTTTACTTCATTCTAATATACATAATCGGCATTTAATGCCGGTTGAGGAAACATCTTATATTTTTAGCTGATATTTCTTAGCATGAAGCATGTTTTTGAGGTAAGAGTTGGTGAGCTCGTCTTGAAACTCGCTCAGGGAGACATAACTTCATATCCCTCAGACGCAATAGTTAATGCGGCAAACAAGTATCTGGAGCACGGTGGAGGGGTTGCCTATGCAATAGCAAGAGCATGTGCGGGAAATGCTGAGGAATACACGAGAATCAGCAAGCTTGCAATGAAAGAGCAGATTGGCAGGGAGTATATAGAGCATGGTGAGGTTGTTGTAACCCCGGCTATGAAACTTGAGAAAAGAGGAATAAGGTATGTGATACACTCTGTCGGTCCGATATGCAAGGGAAGGTGGGATGAGAGATTGAGAGAGAGACTGCATCTAGCCTTTACAGCCCCACTCAAAAAAGCTGAAGAGCTGAAGTTGAAGTCGATAGCCTTTCCTGCGATAAGTGCTGGAATATATGGCTGCAAGATGGAAAATGTTGTTGAAACTTTTATTTCAGCGGTCAAGGAATTTTCCAGGAGTGCTAAATCTCTGAAGGAAGTTGCTTTGGTTATCTACGACAGAGAATCTCTTGAGGTAGCAGAAAAGGTTTTCAGGGAGATGATTTAGCTTTCCTAACCTTTTTTGATATCAGATATGAAAAGACAGCAGCCCCGAATCCGTTGTCTATGTTTACAACCGCTACACCGGCTGAGCAGGCTTGAAGCATCGAGAAGAGAGTGGTTAATCCAGAAAGATTTGTTCCATAGCCTACAGATGTTGGCACAGCTATTACTGGCAAGTCAACAAGTCCGGCAATAACAGAGGGCAAAGCCCCTTCCATTCCTGCAACAACTATGGCAGAGTCCACATCCTCTTGCTTTAGTTTTTCAAGCGGTTCAATGAGTCTGTGTATTCCGGCAACACCAACATCATAAAAGCATAATGTTTGAAGACCCATGAATTCTGATGTCTCCCTTGCCTCCTCAGCAACATGCAGGTCTGAAGTTCCTGCTGAGAAGATTGCAACCTTTCCAGCATTATCATCCATTTTTAGATATGTTGCTGTTTTCGCCCTTCTGTTCACCCTCAAGCCAAGTTTTTCAAGCTCGTCCATTTGCTCCTGGGTAAGTCTTGTGAATAGCACCGGCTTTTTCTCCTCAATGCTCTTTTTTGCTATCTCTACCACCTCCTCTTTTGGCTTGAACTCGGAGAGTACAGCCTCGGGCTTTCCTGCTCTCATGTGCCTGCTGTGATCGATGAGAATATTTTCAGCAATTTTTGTTATGAAAAGCCTTGATAGCTCCTTTCCATCCAACTTCTTGAGAATCTCCTCAATTTCCTTCATTTAGATCACCCTGATATTCCTGGATGCTCTTTATCGTCATCTTAGATTTTCTCATTGCCTCAATACCCTTCACAGCAGCAACCGCACCGCTTACTGTGGTTATATAAGGTATTCCATATTCAACAGAAGCTCTTCTTATTTTATAGCCATCGGTTTTACCCCTCTTCCCTCCCGGTGTGTTGATTATAAGATCTATCTCTCTGTTGATTATTGCATCTATAACATTCGGTCTCCCCTGGCTTACTTTGAGCACAATTCTTGCATCAACCCCATTCTCTTGCAGAAATTTTGCGGTGCCATCTGTTGCAAGTATTCTGAAACCCATTTCGGCAAGTTTTTTTACCACTGGAAGAATCTTCTGTCTGTCTTCCTTTCTAACGCTTATAAAAACAGATCCATTTAATGGAAGTTTCATTCCGGCAGCAAGCTGGGC
>WAJY01000187.1 GCA_015523645.1 Geoglobus sp.
AGTTATTCTGATTGACTTGGAGACAAACATGATGTTCTACAACCCGAATGATGAGGTTGCTGGTGAATTTGCCAAGATCTGCGAAATGGAAATCGATAATGAAAAAATGGCAAGGATTGAGAGATGTGTTGGAGAAGCGGTGAAAGAAGAGATGGCTGCCAAGGGTTACGCGGTGCTCGATGATTTGATGAAATGCGGTGATGAGTCAACAGTTAGAGCTACGTTCTACAAGGTAGCTGAAAAGAATGGATGGAATGTAAAATATGTTGAAGGTGTGGGGCTGGTGATGATGAAGTGATTTTCAGAGGGATGGATTAGATGTTCAAAATAATTGAAACCCGAGCAAAGGAGAAAGATGATGATAATGGAGCTAAGCAATAAGTTTGACAACCTTGACGCTTAAGTCCGTGTTAGTTGAAGAGATGTTGCTGGGTGGGTTATGATGACAGATTTGAGGGGGGTCTGTTACGATTTGCGAAAGAAAAATAGTTGCCAGAAAATTAAGGTTAAAGCTTTAGACAATTCCGTTTCGAGGCAAAAAAGTAAAGCTTTAAGCTATATCGTAATCGTTACAGCTTTCGCATTAATATTAACGTTTCCGGCAAATGCATCCCAGCTCATTTATTCCAATGACTTCTCCTCCAAGATAAATGCAAATGGTCTTGAGGCATATACTGAAAGGAGCGGATCTGTTAAAATTGAAAACGGATGGTTAAAGTTAACAAAAAACGGAGTTAGCAATGTTGCCATATACCAGTCTTCTGTTCCCCTTCCGGATAATTTTATGATCAGAACTCGGGTAAAAAGCTCTAAACCTGGATACAACCGTCAGCAATGGACTCCCCTGATAGGTCTCAGTTTAAATAAACCATCTGACAACATTTGTACAGGTCGATGTGGAAATAACGATATAAAGATTATAGCTTATTATGACTACGCAGATGGATACGGTGGTAGATTAAGAGCATACGACGGGGTAAGATCGTATTTCTGGAACGGCAAAGACTGGACAACTACAGAATACAGAGGATGGGGATCTGATTATATCGTAGAACTCTATCACGTGAACAATAAGGTGAAGTATAAGCTCTATGATCCAAATTCCGGAAAACTCGTAACGGAGACCACGTGGTTTAGTGTTCCTTCCGGCAAGAAGTACTATTTTGCAGGAATTCCAAACAATGGATGGGGGGATAGGCCGAATATATTCTGGATAGATTATGTGGAGGTGTATTCACTTGATTCAACAGAGTCGGGACCTCCTAAGCCAACTATTTCTCTATCAAACTCTGGCGGAGATACTTGGAAATACTCCAAGACCATCCTCATAAAAAATGACGGTAGCCCACTCAGAGACTATCAGCTTCTCATTGATATAAAGCCGGGAGATTTCCCAGAGGGGGCGAAGGAAGATGGCTCAGATATAAGGTTCTCGGATGCCGATGGGAATGAACTTCCCTACTGGATTGAGGAGTGGGACTACTACAACAAGAGAGCCAGAGTCTGGGTAAAAGTACCCTATATACCCTCTGGCACAAGCAAGATTTTCATGTACTACGGAAATCCAAGAGCTGAGAGTTCAAGCGATGGAGATGCTGTATTCGAGTTCTTTGACAATTTTGAGAGTGGTTATATAAACAGGGATAAGTGGGACATGCCGGATGGATGTTGGGAGATCGCCACTACGGCAGGTGAGGGCAAGTATTCAATCAGGTGCATGGACATTTCTACATCAAAATCATATCCTGCATGGCCCAAAAAATTTGGTGAACACATAAAAGTATGGAAACATGTTATTGAGTTTAAAGCAATGACTGATTTTTTCCATACCGGGCAATATGATGGATTTACATATCAAATAATGTTACTGAACACAAGAATAAATAAAACATTGTATGATTTTGTCCAATTTGGAGCTGATCATTATTCCTGTTCAGGATGGACTGATGCCCTACCACCCGCTAAGCCAAAACATTGGTATAAATTCAAATTTATAATTGATGTTCCAAACTCTTATCATAAATTAATAAGAGATTCTGATAGTTATGATGAAAATTGTATAGGTGATGGGAGTTACAGCGGAACTAAACCGACCAAACGTACTGATAAATTTGAATGGTACTTTTTAGGAGGAGCAGTACGATATACCAATCCAGGATACTGGTATATCGATGATATAAGAGTTAGAAAATACGCTGATCCAGAGCCAACAGTGGTATTCGAAAATGGTGGAGGGGCTACGACATTACCAACACCCACGCCATCTAAAAAGATATCCACAATGTACATTCATTCCACTCCCTCCGGAGCTGAGGTTTACATAGATGACAGGGATTATGGCAAAACACCCTACATTGGAGATGTTGCTCAGGGAACCCACAAAATAGAGCTGAGAATGTACGGTTTTGAAAACTATGTTGAATATGTCGATATCAGTAGCCCAGATTTTCGATTGAATGTGGCTCTTTTCCCCCTTGCTCCAGCAGAGATTGAGAAAGCTAAAAATGCAATTATAGAATTCTCCAGTTACAACCAAGAACGGGCTAAAAAAGAACTAAAAAATGCAGAGTCTCTTCTTGCCGAGAAAAGATATGTTGAGGCATATGAGAGCGCCAAAAGGGCATACCAGCTTGCAATCGACATAGATCAGGATGGCATTCCAAATGAGAAGGATTTTGCACCCACAATTCCAAACAATTACATCTATGCAGGTTCAGGTATTGGTTTTGTTGTTCTTGCTGGCTCGGTATACTCGATCAACAGAATCAGGGTGAAGAAAAAGCTTGAAAGGGAGAGGTATGAAAAGGAGAAGGCTGAGATACTTGAGATGATGGATGAGTTGTTGAAGTAAACTCAAAAAGAAAATAGATGTGTATTTCACCTCACTTATTAACTGTATCCATTGTGGAGAAAAATTTAAATAAGTTGGTTTAGATAAGAATTACGTCTGGTGATTCTATGGTTCGAATAAAGCTGAGAAAATCCAAGGAGGAAAAGGAGATTGAGAGAAAGATAAGATCGAGAAAAGCCAGAACAACCCTCCAGAACTACATATCAAATCTTGAAAGATTGCAGAAGAGGATTTTTGAGATCGGAAAGGAAGCTGCAAAACTAGGGGATGAAAAGCTGATGAGAAGACAGGCTGCAAAATTTCTGGCTCTTGAAAGCAGGATAAATCAGGCGAGGAAGCTTTTACTTTTGATGGAGGAGGCTGAGGCTCAGAAAGAGTTGGTGAAGATCTCTTCAACCTTCATAACCTTCAGCAAGGACATAGTTGACTCAATTGCTGAGGGGCCAGGAGTTGACAAGATAGCGAAGATGCACGTTGAATTTGAGAAGGCGATGATGAAGGTTGAGAGCATTGAAGAAGCTTTATCAGTTGTTGTTGATGCTGCCAGCGAGAGCATTCTGACAAGCGGGGAATTTGATGATGAGAAGGTTAGTGAAGTGGTGAAAATGCTTGAAGGTGAGGCTGGAGTTGAGGAGAAGGAACTTGATGCGAGAATTGAGGAAAGGCTGAGGGAAGTGGAGGAGATGATGAGGAAGGGGTGAGGGATGGGTTTGTTTAGTAGGGAAAATACACGGAAAAACATCGAAATTGACAAAATTAGCGTTGAAAGAACTCTCTCCGTTGCCAACAGGATTGAAAAAGATCGGGATCACTCAGCGATTATGCCAAAATTAATTTGGAAGTCCAAAGTGATTTCAGACAAGCTACAGGATGTACATCCCGAACATATAATTGTCTCGATCTCAGACGATGGAAAGAGAGTAATAACATCAGTGGTATGGAAAGAAGTTGAGAAAAGATTATTGGAGACTGGATTCATCTTTAAGACTAAAAAAATCGTACAGAGTGAAGTCAGAAAGTGCTACTTACGAGTTTTTGATATTAAAACTGGTAATGCTTTAAAAGAACGAGATATTACGATGCCGCAGATCTCCGATGAACTAATGGAT
>WAJY01000188.1 GCA_015523645.1 Geoglobus sp.
AAAAGCTTGTTTCTTTACTTGATGAAAAGGAAAAATTACTCAGAAAACTTGGAATTGAAGCTGATCTTTTTGCTGAATTAGATGAAGGCTGGGAAAGGGTGTTTCCTTAGTTTTGCTTTCTTAAATATTTGTATTCAAAAATGTAGCTAATTACAACAAAGCCAATTAGAAAGACTAAATAGGGAAAGAAACCTCGAAGAAAAAACAATATCAAACGTAGTATTCCCACAATAAACTTCTCTGGACTGAGTATGTAGTAAATCATGGCGAAATTAAGAAAGACTAGAACAAAATATAGCAGAACTCCCCCAACAACGATGCCAAAAGCCACTTCATACCATTTTGTCATATCAACCACTTTATTGATTTATTCTTTTTAATTCAGCATTTATCACAACGTACTTGAATCCCTCTTCATCCAGAATGTCCAGAATCTCCTCGTCAGTCTCCATATCTCTTGGGATCGCTATAACTGCTGCCACATCTTCCAATCTTTTTGAATAGAGTTTAAGCTGTGTTGAGAGAGCAGCCAAACTTTGATTTGAGTCTGCCAGTTTAAGTTCCAAGCCATAATGTCCATCAATTAAAATATCAACTCTCTTCCCGCCTCTATATTCTTGTCTTCTTACTCTTTCTTCTCCGAGTTTCAGTTTCAAGAAAATTGTAAGCTGTTTTTCGAAATCTTCCTCATCTCTGAGAAGTTCTGGTTTGAATTCAGCCTGAATAATGCTAAGAATCTCATCCAAAATAGATTTTTCAAACGAAATTTCTTGTTCTGTTTCAACATCCTGTCTCTTTTCGAGCAGATATTTCCTTGCTTCTTCAAGCTCTATCAAAATGTCATCATATCTAATTCCATGCCTTCTTGCAACCGCCACAATTTCATTAAAATCCAATTTCATGATTTTAGGGATTAATTCATCTTTTGATCTTGCCCTTCTTTTGCCTCTCTTCCCTTCAACCTGCAGTAAAATTCCTCTTGCTCTACACATCCCTTCCAATTGACTCATTGAAAACCGACTAAGAAGAGCTTCTTTTAAGTTCTGCTCGATCTTCTTGTATTTTATTTTCTTGGAGGCTTCATCAGCTTTTTCTACGAGTTTTTTAGCTGTTTGCTTGCTCACATCTTTAAACTTGTCTAGCAATCCCATTAATAAATTCCTCCTATCAACTCATCTAAATTTAAATAAATATGAAAATATTTCAATCTATCGAATCTCATCACTTTCATTTTCTGCAAAACCAAGACAAATTGCATTCAGATAAATTATTGATTAGTTTCATCGCATGATGCTTTTTACCTTTGTGCTTGATGCGTATACATGTTATTTACAGAATCCATACATTGGCTAAAAAGTGAGAACAAAAAATACTGATAAATAAGGAATTAAGGAAACATGCAGAGGAATTGGCATGAATCTCAGTGCATTCATTGACTAAAAGTTATTTGAACATTTTAGAGAGCTTATTTTGATATAAGAACAAAATAAACTGGTGCTCCGGCCGGGATTTGAACCCGGGTCGCCGGCTCGAAAGGCCGGAATGATTGGCCGGGCTACACCACCGGAGCTCAATGTTGCTGGAAAGTGGGTGAGTATATAATACTTTTCATCTCAAGATGTTTTTCCTCGGTTTCTAAGGTTTTTGGTTCCCTCATATCACCACTTTGAGTGATTCTCCATTTCTGAAGGATTAATCATAAACCTGACCTATTGCTTTCTCTAGATTTGAAAAGACTGGGCTTTGAAGTGGTGTGAATCTTTAGAATGGTCACAATTTCATAAAGCTTTTCTGAATGAGATCAATAATATAGCTTAGACTTTTGATCAAATCTCAATTTTCTCGCTTTTGTTGAGAGTTAACAGCTAATCAAGCCAATAACTTTTCATCAAGCTATAAAAATGATTTGTGAATATTTATATTTTCTTGATAATAGAATCAAGAAAATCGAGAAAGCGAATCCTCGAAATTTTAAGATTCTGAGAAACTTAAGGAATTTGAAAAACACACAAGAAAATATAAAGCAAAAATGGAGAGGATTTCCAATTAAACGAGTTGCACAGCTTTTTTAGCTACTAAAATCGGTGCTTGTGTAGTCTTATATTGCATGCAGATGAGGAAAATCCTAAACTCGAAATTTTTGAAGCTAAAAAACTAAAATTTGATAAAGCTGGAAAGACTAGACATCAAACATCAAAGGAAAGATTTATTTTCGAGAGAAAAGCCTCAGTCTCAAAAGGTGATTGGATGAGACTGCATGAATACCAAGCAAAGCAGATTTTTAAGAGAAATGGTATTCCTATTGCAGATGGTGAGCTTGCTTCAAGTCCAGAGGAGGTTAAAGAGATTGCTGAAAGGCTTGGAGGAAAGGTTGTGCTTAAATCTCAAGTTCTTGTTGGTGGAAGGGGAAAGGCTGGAGGAATAAAAGTTGCAGATTCTCCCGATTCAGCTTATGAGATTGCAAAAGAGATGTTCGGAATGGAAATCAGGGGTCACAGGGTTGAGAAGATATATGTTGAAAGACAGCTTGATATTGAAAGAGAGTTGTATGTTGGCTTCACAATTGATAGAGAGAACAAGGGCTTTGCGTTGATAGTGAGCAGTGTGGGAGGCATGGACATCGAGGAGATTGCAATGAAACATCCGGACAAAATAGCAAAAATAACCGTGGATCCCCTTTACGGACTGTGGGACTACCAGATAAGAAAGGTTCTGTATGACTCTGGCATGCCCAAGGAATATCACAAAGAGCTGACGAAAATTATAAAGGCTCTTTATAAAATCCTGATACACTGCGAAGCTGAGCTTACAGAGATCAATCCCCTTGTTGTGACAGAAAAGGGCGAGCTAATTGCAGCAGATGCGAGGCTGAACGTGGATGATAGCTCACTATACAGACATCCAGATCTGAGGGAAATGAGGGACTATACTGAAATTGATCAGACCGAGAGAATAGCTGAAGAGAGAGGTTTGAACTTTGTTAAGCTAAACGGTAACATTGGTGTTCTGGCAAACGGTGCAGGAATGAGCATGGCAACCATGGATCTGATATACTTGGAAGGTGGGAAGCCAGCAAACTTCCTTGATGTTGGCGGTGGAGCCAGCAGTGAGATTGTCAAGGAGGCAATTAACAT
>WAJY01000189.1 GCA_015523645.1 Geoglobus sp.
CCACCGCTGAGCCTGAATGGTGGCTTCTCCAGTATGTTTTTTAGTTTAAAAATGCCAGCATATTCCTCCACCCTTTTTTCAACCTCATCCATGGAGAGATCTGACTGCCTTAAGGTGTAGCTCAGCTCATCCCTCACTGTTGGATTGAAGAGGAAAACATCGGGGTCTTGGAATACAAAACCGATCCTGTATCTGACATCATCAATAATCTCCGACATATTTCTGCCGTTAAAAAGGACTTTTCCCGTTGTTGGCTTTAACAAACCTGAAAGCACAAGCATTAGCGTTGACTTTCCGCTTCCATTTGGACCCAAGAGAGCAACCCTTTCCCCCTTCTCTATTTTTATGTTTGTTTTGCTGAAGCCAAGTGTGCGATCTGGATAAACGTATGAAATGTTCTCTCCAAAAATCAAGCTATCACCCAAATGATCGTTATGCCAAGAATAAAGGCTAGGTAAGGTAATGGATTTATATACCTGCTTTTATACTCAAAACTCTTACCCCTAGATTTCATTGCAAGCTCTATCATCTCCCCTTTTTCAACGCTCCTTAAGAAAAACAGACCGAGAGCTATACCGCCCTTTCTGAACACCTCAACATGTCCACTCTTTCTCAGCCTTCTTGCCTCTCTTGCAAGCAGTATGTTCATTAGATCTCTAAACATAACAACCGTGTATCTGTATGTAAGCCAGACTATCTCAAGAATCACCTCTGGAGCCTTAAGTCTTTTAAGAGCTGAGAGCATTTCATTGAATTTTGTGGTGAGTATTAGCAACTGCAATGCGGAGATTGAAGAAAGAACTCTGAGGGGAAATATGAAGGCATAGCTGTAATCTCTCTCTAAAAAAGAGACTGGCATGACAATGACCATTGCAAAAAAAGCAAAGAGCCAGCTTCTTTTTAGCAGCATTACCATGTCTATTCCTACGTTGAATGCGAGGATGTAAATTGAAAGCAGGACTACAAGAATCTTAGTTAGCTTGAACGTCAGTATGGAGAGTAGCACGAGAATTGAGGTGCATGCGATCTTTAGCGCAGGATCGATTCTGTGTAGATACGTCTTTTTTGTGTATTCGTGAATAAAGAAGTCATGAAAGTATTTGCTTGCCTCTCTGAGTGTTTTCTCAATCAGCAGATGCATACTTCCTCATATAGGCTAAGGACAAAAATATTACCACTCCGACAGCTCCAGACAAAAACGTACCCAAGTACGAATTCATCCCCGGAATTGTGTAGCCTGGAAACAAGCCATTGTAAGTCTGAGTATCCTTCAAATTCAAATGCACTGCCAGATTTTCAAGTGGCTCTGCATACCCTACAATCTCTGCTAGGTATGCAAAGAGAGGGGACAAAAAGATCAGAAGGGCGATTAAAGTTACCGCTTTTTTGCTTAATTTCTCCTCACTCTCAGCTCTATGTGAGAAAACATAACCTACAACTCCTGCAGTTATGATTCCCTCAATGATGCCCAGCAATCCGTGCCAGAAAGCCATGACAGATGTAGCCACAAAAACACTGTATTTGAATGCTGTGGAAAGACCTATTTCTATGCCAACAAACGATGCTGATAGCGTTATACTCAGCCATCCTGCAAAGAAACTGCCAAGGTTTTTGCTGAATCTTTCAAGAGCTTTGTAGATATACCATCCAACAAACACGCTGACAACAGCCATGTTCCATATGTTTGCTCCGAGCGAGAAAATTCCTCCATCGCCATAGATCAAAGCTTGGACAGCTAGCACAGACGTCATGGCTATGCATCCTGCATACGGTCCTAGAAGAATTCCTGCCAGAGCACCGCCAACAAAATGGGCTGAAGTCCCTCCAGGAATGGGCCAGTTAAGCATCTGAGATGCAAATATTGCTGCTGAGATAACGCCAATCATCGCATTGCTCTCCTTTTTTTCAGAAACCTTTTTCAGCGAGAATCCCACAACAGATATGCTCAATGCCCACATCAGAAGAGCTATTCTGAGATCCAAATACCCATCTGGAATATGCAACTCTATCACCTAGGTATTATCTTTTATTACTGATTAATAGATTAGTAGCAACAATATTTAAAACTTTTGTCAGGAAAATTGCTGAGGTAGGAAAATAAAAGGAAAGGTCAAGCCTTGACTAGCTCGATTTCAATAGTAGAAACATTTACAACTCTTCCCTGTTCGCTTTCAAGCTCCTCAGTGCCTATTTTGATTTCACCTACTTCAACATTTGGCATAAATCTGTTTCTTACAATCTCTGCCACATCAACAGCCCTGCTTATTGCCTTTCCTCTGGCTTTAACCACAACCTTGTTTGTTCCCTCATTCAACTGTGTAAGGGTTGCAAGAACGTAGTTCATAATTGGCTTTGAACCAACAAACACCACTGCCTCATCCGCCATGTCCATCACCTGAGGTGGGATGAATGATGAACGGTATTTAAATTTTATTCAAATACATCAATTTGAATAGTTCCTAAACTTAATTACAGAATGGGCAATATTGAGAAAGATAAAAATCATCGAGGGGGTGCCAACAAAACGCATCGGTGGCGGCGGGATCGATGTAAAACGAAATTTATAGGCACCCCTAATAAACTCTTGCACAAAGATAAATAAACATTTTGGTAAGGAATTGGGAAGATAAATTAACCGTTACATTTTTTGTAGAACATTTATAAACCCATTCAATCAACAATTCATATGCCTGAAACCACTTCTATCTCAGCAAAGCTTGAGAAAATTCACGAGTCATCAATAAGGACCGTATTCTTCTATGAAAACTTTTACACGGCAATAGCTGTTTTAAAAACAGTTTTGGAGAAGAAAAAGAGCTATCAGATTCTGACGTTTTCTGACAACACAATGAGACAGCTGAAAGTAATATCAAAACTTGCTGGGATTAAGCTACCCAAGGAGAAACTGATAATAGTAAATGAAAGTGGAGTTAGCGAAGATTACTGCATTGCATTCAGCTATCAAAACCTCGAGAGCCTTTACGATTATCTTGAAACAGTAAATGATCCGCTTTTCATAATTTCGAAGGGGGAGCTCAAAATAATCGCCTGGGATCATCTCAAAGTAATGCTGGAAATTCTTGAGAGCCTGAATCCGGATTTGGAGGTTATGGCATTCTTAAAGCACGAAACCTTGGAAAAAAGCGAGATTGCCACAATCTCAAGCCTCTTCGACCTGTCTGTATTGTTGAAAAAGCAGGAGGAGTACTTCGGATTTGGAGAGGAAATTTACGAATTTCACATAATTGAGAGCATCATTCCGGAGATACAGCCTGGAATGGACTATTTCAGAGTCTCGCTGGACATGTCGATTATTGCCAAGTGATGCCATGAAGGTCAGAGTTGCCCACACTCCAGATGCAGACGATGCTTTCATGTTCTATGCGATGATTGAAGGAAAAATTCCGGTAGAATTTGAGGTTGAACATATAATAGAAGACATAGAAACGCTGAACAAGGCTGCCTTCAAGCATGAAATCGATGTTACAGCTCTCTCACTTCATGCCTATGCCTATCTATACAAAAAATACCGCATACTATCTGCTGGAGCAAGTGTTGGTAATGGATATGGACCGATAGTTGTCTCAAACAAAAACCTTGATTCCTTGGATGGGCTTAGAGTAGCTATACCAGGAAAATTCACATCGGCAAACCTTTATCTTAAGCTTGCTGCAGAGAACTACACAGAAGTGGAGATGAGGTTTGACAGGATAATCGAGGCTGTAAAATCTGGCAAAGTGGATGCGGGACTGCTAATTCATGAGGGTCAGATAACCTACCAAAAGCACAATCTTGTTAAGGTGCTCGATTTATGGGAGTGGTGGCACTCCGAAACCAGCCTTCCAATGCCACTTGGTGTGAACGTTGTGTCGAGAGCACTTTCAGAGAGTATGCAGAAAAGGATACTGAATGCAATAAGAAGGAGCATAGAGTATGCAATTCAGAATCCAGATGATGCTGCTTTGTATGCGATGAGGTATGCAAGGGGAATGGATTTCGAAACGACAAAAAGGTTTGCAGAAATGTATGTAAACGATTACACTCTAATCATGCCGGAAAGCGTGATAAAATCCATTGAAACACTTTTTACAATGGCTGAGAAAAAAGGCTTGCTGGAAAAACCGCCAATCGATATTCTGTTTTAATTTACCTCAGCTCCTTTCCACTGAAAACTGGTCCCTCTACACAAGCCCTCAATCCCTTCTCTGTAACACAGGATCCGCAAACACCTATGCCACATCTCATGTACCTTTCAACAGAGAACTCACTTTTCTCTATCACTCCTCTCCTTTCAAAATAATCAATCAGCCATTCCATCATAGCCTTAGGACCGCATACATATATCTTCTCAAACTCGTTGAGATTTTCTTTCTTCACAGCATCTGTTACCTTCCCTTTAATTCCGAAGCTGCCATCTTCTGTCAAAAAAACGCAATTTAAGAATCTTTGAGGAAAGATAAAATCACTCCTGCTCCTAACCCCATAAATCATCCTCACATCAGCACCGCATTTAACAAGAAAATCATGGAGAAAGATGAGGGGGGCAATTCCGATTCCGCCAGCAATTATCAAAGCGCTGTCAGAAGTCGGTGAGAATGGATTTCCAAATGGACCTCTAATGCCTAGACTCTCTCCTTCCTGAATGTTAACGAGCTTCTCTGTTGTCTTCCCAACTGCTTTAACTGTCACGGAATTTGGGGATGACAGGCTTAAGGGAATCTCTTCAAATCCAAAAACATTTACCATGACAAACTGACCGGGATAGGCTTTTAGTTTTTTAGAAAAGTAGATTGTTGCCAAGCTTTTGCTATGCCTTTCAACCTCCCTAACCTTTAAAGTGAACATCGAACAACTTACTCTGCATTAATTTATAAACCCATCGTAATTATTATCTTCTAATCTTCCAACTCTAAGTGATGTTGAAAAAAACGGTTGCATCAGCCTATAAGGCAAAGGGGAAAAGGGTTATGGACAAAAAAGAGCTAAC
>WAJY01000190.1 GCA_015523645.1 Geoglobus sp.
GCTCCTCATTTTGTTCTGTGAACATGGAAAAAAGCCTTAAAGAGGTTAGGTGTTCTTCGATGTATCCATATTTAAGCAGATTGATCAGAATTTTTACACCATTTTCCGGTGTATCTACGTCTCTTAAATCTTCCCCCCCCCGTTGGAACGGGATTTTGTTGCATCTCTATAATCTATCATCATACATCCACCTCCAAAATGGAGGCTCAAAGCTTCCTGTTTAAATTTAGTTATTTGTGCTTTGGATTATAAAACGTTTTCCCAACGAAAAATTTTAAGGATTTTTTGTTAATCTACTCCTCCCAATCATGCTTTTATTCAATCTGAAGAGAGGATTGATTGGCTCTCAACTCTTTAGAATTCCCGAAGAATAAACCTTCATAAACTATTTTAAACCTTCAACATTCTCATCTTCCATGACATCATTCACTAACGTTTATTCCTTTAAAAAAGTGGAGGAATGGGTTAACAGGTTTTGGGAGGAGAACAGAGTATATGAGAAGGTCAAAGAGCAAGGTGAAAAACCCTTCTTTTTCGTTGACGGTCCTCCATACACGACAGGAAGAATTCACCTTGGAACTGCATGGAACAAGATAATAAAGGATGTTGTTTTGAGATTCAGAAGAATGAAGGGCTATAAAGTTTTTGATAAACCTGGATGGGACATGCACGGATTGCCGATAGAGGTCAAGGTTGAACAGGAGCTTGGAATAAAAGAGAAGAGAGAGATAGAGGAGTTCGGCATAGACAGATTTGTAGAAAAATGCATGAAATATGCAATGGAGAACAGAGATGCAATGACCGAGCAATTCAAGAGGCTAGGAGTCTGGATGGACTGGAAGAACCCATACATGACCGTAAAAGCCGAATACATAAATTCGGCATGGTGGACAGTTAAGAAAGCCCACGAAAAGGGATTGCTGGAAAGAAAGCTCATGGTTGTCAACTGGTGTCCTAGATGCGAGACAGCATTGGCTGATGCAGAGATAGAGTATTGGGATGAGACAGATCCCTCAATATTTGTAAAGTTTCCTGTGAAGGATCAGGAGAATACGTATATAGTGATATGGACAACAACACCCTGGACATTACCTGCAAACATAGGTGTTGCGGTTCATCCCTCTCTTGAGTATGCTCTTGTAAAGGCAATGAAAAATGAGAAACTTGAATACTTAATTCTAGCAAGAGAGCTTGCAGAAAACGTTTTGAGGAAAGGAAATTATGAGCTCTGGGAGATAGTTGAGACAAAGCTAGGAGAGGACTTGGTTGGTATTGAGTACCGGCACCCGCTTGAGGATGAGGTGCCGCTTCAAAAGGAGATAAAGCATGCTGTTTACATGGCTGATTTTGTGACCGCTGAAAATACCGGCTGTGTTCACATCGCTCCAGGGCACGGTATAGAGGACTACGAGCTTGGCTTGAAATACGGGCTTGAGGTATTCAATCCTGTTGATGACAGAGGTTTTTACAATGAAAAAGCCGGAAAGTATGCAGGATTGAATGTTAAAGAAGCAAACAAGGTGATTATAGATGATCTAAAGGCTAAGGGATTGCTGCTGGCTCATGAAAGTATCACCCATCGCTATGGACATTGCTGGAGGTGCAAGACCCCAATAATCTACCGTGCAACCGAGCAGTGGTTCCTGAAAGTTAGCAAACTCAAGGAAAAGATGGTTGAGGAGATAGATGAAGTGAAGTGGATTCCCGAATGGGCTGGGATGTCTAGGTTTAAGGACTGGGTGAGAAATGCCAGAGACTGGTGCATAAGCAGGCAGAGATACTGGGGAATACCAATTCCAGTCTGGATATGCAAGAAATGCGGAAATGAAAGGGTTGTTGGAGACATAAACGAGATAGAGTGGCAGTCAGACCTCGACCTCCACAGACCAAAGATAGATGAAGTGGTTTTTGAATGCCAGTGCGGGGGAGAGATGAGGAGGGTTGAGGATGTTTTTGATGTCTGGTTTGATAGCGGTGTTGCAAGCTGGGGAACCTTGAATTATCCCTATGAAAGGGAAGGATTTGAAAAGCTCTGGCCCGCTGATTTCATCACAGAAGGACATGATCAGACAAGAGGATGGTTTTACTCCCAGCTGGGAGCAGGAGTCATAGCATTTGAGAAGGCTCCATACAAGGCTGTTCTGATGCACGGTTTCACCCTCGATGAAAAGGGTAGGAAGATGAGCAAGAGCCTTGGAAATGTTGTCGAGCCCGAGGAAGTTGTAGAGAGGATAGGTGTCGATGCCTTCAGACTTTACGTTCTTTCCTCAGCACTATGGGAAGACCTCAAGTTTAGCTGGAATGAAGCTGAGAATTATCTGAGGGTTTTGAACATTTTCTGGAATACCGTAAGGTTCGCATACACATACATGAAGCTTGATAAATTCAGGGAGATTCCCGTTGAGGAGGTTGAGCTAAAAAATGAGGATAGATGGATACTTTCAAGACTTGAAAGACTGATTAAGATTGCAGAAGAGTCCATGGAGGAATACCAGCTTCACAGGGTTGTCAGAGAATTTTCAAAATTCGTGGTTGAGGACTTCAGCAGGTGGTATGTTCAGCTTAGCAGAAGGAGAGTCTGGGAGGAGAGAGAATCTCCATCAAAGAATTCTGCCTATGCGACAATGTTCAGGGTTATTGACAGAGTTACGAGAATAATATCACCAATAACACCGTTTGTCTCCGAATACATATACCAGAATTTTGTAAAGCAATTCAGGGAGGGAAAGGATTCAGTGTTCATGGAAAGCTATCCATCTTTTGAAGAAAAATGGATCGACCAAGAGCTTGAAGCAAACATGGAGCTTGTTAGACTGATAAGTGAGGCAAGCTATAATGCTAGGCAGAGGGCTGGGATAAAGCTGAGATGGCCACTGAGAAAGCTTGTTGTAGAGGGTGGTGAGGATGTTGAGAGGGCAATTAAAAATTTGAGGGAAATAATTCTGAACCAGTGCAATGTAAAGGAAGTGGAATATACAAAGGAGTTTGAGAAGGAGATTGTTGTAAAGCCAAAGTACAAGAACCTCGGACCAATTTTAAAGGATAAAGTCAGGGAGTTTGTCGACTTCATAAACTCCCTCTCTCAGGATGAATTGAGGAAGGTAATTTCAGATGGGGAGATTGAATTTGGAAAGCAGAAGCTTGCCGTGCAAGAGGTTTTGGATGTTGAGTACAGGGTTGGTGATGAGTATGTTGCAAGCGAGTTTGGAAGTGGAGCTGTTTATCTCTGTGTGAAAATAGATGAAGAGCTGAGGAAGGAGGCATTTGCAAGAGAACTTGTCAGAAGAATACAGGAGATGAGGAAAGAACTTGATCTTGATGTTGATGAATTCATAAAAACATACATTTCTGCTAGGAAGGAGTATGTGGAGGGCTGGGTTTCCTACATAAAGGAAGAGACTAGATCGAAAGAGGTATTTTTTGGAGAGACAAGGGGATACACAAAGGAGTGGGACATCGAAGGGATGAAGGTAAAAATAGGGATAGAGAAATGAGATTGCAGGAATGGTTTGAAATCTATTACCAGATACTCTCAGATTTTGGCTTTGATGAAAAAATGGATCAGGAGTCAGCAAAGCTGATGCATAAGCTTGCAGGTGGAAAGCTCTTGGATAAGAGTGAGATTGAAAGAATTGTTAATGGGAAGAACGTATCTGTTATTGGAGGTGCAATAACTAGTTATGTTGAGGATGAGGTAATAATCACGGCTGGAAAATCAATTTTAAGGTGGATGAAAATGTCTTCAAGAGTGCCTGACATTCATGTAACCGACATGGAGGAATCTGCAGATCTTCTTTCTTTTATTCAAAAAAAAGGATGTTTGCTGGTTCTTCATGCCCATGGAGATAAC
>WAJY01000191.1 GCA_015523645.1 Geoglobus sp.
ATGTGATTCAGCTAGTTGGGCTTTACTTCAGCTTAACAGCTTGAAATCTTTCTATCTCTCATCTCACATCCCAATTTTCTATCTAAAATTTTAACAGCATCAACTATTTAAAAACAAAATCCAAGCTAAGCTCATGAAACTCAGAGTATCTGCAGTCCAGTGTAGAGTTGGTGGAAGAGATGCGTTTGAGAGTGCTGAAAGGCTAATTTCATCCCTCGACTCAGACATTTATCTACTTCCCGAATACTTCTCCTATCCTGTTGGAGACAGAAGTCTTGAGACATCTGAAAAAACACTGAAATGGCTTCAGAGTGTAAGCAAGGAATTCGATTCCATCGTAGCAGGAAACGTGATAAGAAAGGACGGAGATCATTATTACAACACACTTTATGCTTTCATGGGCGGGGAGAAAATGTTTTCGCAAGACAAGATTCATCCAACGAGAAGTGAAAGGGAGATAGGTATAAGGTGCGGAAAAAGTCTCAGTGTTTTTGAGGTTAAGAAAGTCAGAATCTCAGCGCTTATATGTGCAGACATACTGTATCCCGAGCTTTGCAGGATAGCTGGATTGAAAGAAGCTGATATTGTCCTGAACCCCGTTGTCTCCTTCAGAAAATCTGAACTTCCAGGAGAGGACAGAAGATACTGCCTCTACTTCACCAGAGCGTTTGATAACAGCTGTGCTATTGTGAAGGCTGGAGGCTTTGGTTTCACTTTTCTTGGAGATGAGTGTGTTGGAAGGAGCCTGATAGCTACCCCCTCGGAAATTCTTGCCAGATGTGGTGGAGAAGAGCAGGAAGAACTTGTATCTGCTGAAATAGACATTCAGATGATAAGGAAATACAGAGAGGTGAATTACTCCCTGAAGGACAGAAACATTCAGGCATTGAAGGAGCTTCTGGATGGTGGCATTGAATGCTGAGGATTGCCTTCAAGTATTCTTATGTGGGCTGGGAGTATTATGGCAGTCAATATCAGCCGGACAAAAGGACGATTGATGGTATGATTTTCAATGCTCTTGAAAAGATCGGAATAGATGCAAAAAAAGCTGAATACAAGACTGCTGGAAGAACAGATGCTGGTGTTAGTGCTCTTGGAAACGTCTTTGCAATAAATCTTGACACATTTGAGCCATGGTTTATCAAGGCTCTCAACTCACATCTCCCTGACGACATTGCTGTCTGGGGATACAAGGCTGTTGATAGGGATTTTAACCCGAGAAGGGCACTTTCAAGGAGATACATGTATGTCATGCTTGATGAGGGGCTTGATGTTGATGCCATGAAAAAAGCCTCAAAGCATTTCTTGGGAAAGCACAACTTTGAAAATTTTGCAAAGGGTTGCAGTCCTTGTTTTAGAGAGATATACAGCTTTGACGTCTCAATGAAAGGAAATCTGATTGTTTTTTCTGTTGAAGGTAACGCATTTGCCTGGCAAATGATAAGGAGAATGGTCTCAGCTCTCCTGCAGGTGGGGAGAGGAGATGCTGATGAGAATTTGATTCTGAAAGCTCTTAGAGGGGAGAGAATTGTTTTTGAGCCAGCAAGTCCATATGGCTTGTTGCTGGTTGATGTGAAATTCCCGTTCAAATTTGAGGTTAGCCCTGAAGGTTTGAGTTCACTTAGAAAAATGATTCTCCTGTTGAATAGAAAATTCTCCCAGTTTTACGGTGTTGTTAGCCTGATGTCAGATTTTTTAGAAGCTCTTTCACCTTCTCATGAACCCTAACAACATCACCTATGACTATGATCGATGGGGGCTCAACTCCCTCATTTCTAGCCATCTTTGCAATGCTGGCAATCTCACCTGTTATAATCCTCTGATTTTTTGTTGTTGCCTTTTCAATGATAGCAGCTGGAGTCCTAGGATCTTTTCCATTCTCAATCAGCTTTTTCATGTTCTCTTCCAGATTACCAACTCCCATCAGAATGATAATCGTTGCATTCAGCTCTGAAAGTGCTTTCCAGTTCAACCTTTTCCTTTCTTCCCTTCCAGTTATTATAACCAAAGCCGGATCGTATTTTCTGTGAGTTGCTGGAATTCCCGCATATGCTGGTGCTGCAATTGCAGAGCTGATGCCTGGAACAACCTCAAACTCTATAAAGTTCTCTGCAAGAACCTCTATCTCCTCGCCCCCCCTTCCAAAGATGAAGGGGTCTCCACCCTTCAATCTCACAACCTTTTCAAACCTCTTCCCATATTCCACAAGAAGTCTATTTATCTCTTCCTGTCTTTTCTTGTGGGCTCCAGCTTTTTTTCCAACGTCGATAAGCATTGCTTTACTCTCTTTTCTAAGCATATCCTTTATCTCATCACCAACAAGTTCATCGTAAAGAATGACATCAGCCTCTTTTATTAGCCTTAAAGCCTTCAATGTTAGCAGTTCAGGATCTCCCGGACCTGCTCCAACAATGTAAACTGTCATAGCGAAGCTTTAACCCCTCTGATTATCTCCCTGATCTCATCCTCGCTGTAATCCCTGTTTATTCTCTCATCAATGGATGCCTTGACTTCGCCTTTTTCAGATAAAATCTGGCAGACCAGTCTGATCTTTCTGCCTTCTGTCTTCGCATAAACTCCGACAGGCACAGCACATCCAACGCCCAACTCCTTAATCACAGTTCTCTCAGCCATAGCCTCTCTGAATGTTTGCTTGTGATTCATGAATTCGGCAATGTTGTCCTCTTCTCTCGTTGCGATTGCTATTATCCCCTGATTCGCAGATGGAATGAATGTAAATGGATCCAGCCTTTCATATTCTATCACCTTGTCAATTCCCAGTCTTATCAAACCTGCCTCAGCAAGAAATATTCCATCATATAGTCCCTCATTCAATTTTCTAAGCCTGGTGTCAACATTTCCCCTTAAATTCTCTATTCTCAGGTCTTTCCTGATTTTCAGTATCATTGCTCTCCTCCTTAGGGATGAAGTTCCTACAACAGAGCCCTCATCAATTTCTGTCAGCTTTACCCCATTTCTTGATATAAAAACATCACACGGGCTCTCCCTCTCCAGAACTGCAGATATTCTTGTCCCCTCAACTCTCTGGGTTGGGACATCTTTCAGGCTGTGCACTGCAACATCAATCTCTCCCCTTTTCAAGGCGAGATCAATCTCTCTCACAAAAGCACCAATTCCCTTGAATTCGTGTAAGGGCTTTTCCTTTTTTGTGTCTCCAGAAGTTTTTATAACCTTTATCTCGGTCTCATAGCCTTCTTTTTCAAAAAGTTCTCTGACTTTTTCAGCTTGTTTTAGTGCAAGCTTGCTTCCCCTGCTCCCTATCACAATTTTTTCAGGCATTCCTCCATCACTTCTGCCGTGCTTTCAACATCCTCATAGCTGTGAGAGGTGCTCATGAAGCATGTCTCATATTGAGATGGAGGGAAAAAAACACCTCTTTTCAGCAATTCCCAGAAAAAGGAGATAAACTTCTTGCTGTCGAGTTTTAAAGCCGAAGTGTAGTCTTTTGGCTTCTCACCAAAGTAAACGCAGAACATCGATTCAATCCAGCCAATATCCATGTTTAGCTTGGAATCCTCAATAACGTCTTTAATAAAACTGGTGAGTTTTTCTGTTTTCTTTCTCAGCTCTTGATATGGATCTTCTTTCTTAAGGATCATGATTGTTTCGTATCCTGCTGTTAAAGATACAGGATTTCCACTGAAGGTTCCTGCATTGTAAACATCTCCAGAAGGAGAAAGCTTCTCCATTATCTCCTTCCTACCACCAACAATCCCAATCGGAAAGCCTCCGCCTGCAATCTTTCCTAAGGTTGTTATGTCTGGTTTTATGTTGTAGTATCCCTGTGCACCACTTAAAGAGAGCCTGAAGCCTGTGATAACTTCATCAAATATGAGGAGAATCTCATTCTCTTCAGTTATCTTCCTAACCTCTTTCAAGTACTCCTTTTCTGGAAGTATGAGGGATGCATTGCCCATTACTGGCTCAAGAATTATGGCTGAAATCACCTCATTACCTTTTTCTGCAACTTTAACCAATGCATCCACATCATTGTAGGGCATTTGAATTGTGTCCCTTACAAAGCTTTCGGGAACACCTGCAGAGTTTGGGCCTCCATGTGTTGTTGCTCCACTCCCAGCCTTAACAAGAACAGAGTCATGGGCACCATGAAATCCTCCTTCTATTTTTATAAATTTTTTCTTTCCTGTGAAGCCTTTTGCAAGTC
>WAJY01000192.1 GCA_015523645.1 Geoglobus sp.
AATCTCCTCAGTTGTGTATTTTCTTCCATCTATCAGAATTTTTATCAGATTTTTTCTGATACCACTCCTATCTCTCTCAAGATACTTTCTGAGCCTCTTTTCAATTTCTTCCTTCTTCACTTCCTCACCTCAGCCTCTGTTTTTCAAGAATTATCCTATTCGATGTTGGGTATCTTTCTATCACCCAGACCTCAAACCTGTCTTTGAGTTTTTCAGCTTCCTCAACAGGAATTTCAAACCCCTCATCAACCTCCACAAAATCAATTCCCTTCTGGATTAAGAGTTTTCTCATCTTGTCCTTATCTCCCCTAACAAGCCCACACACAATTGTCCCCTCGGATGTTACTTTATAGAACTCCGGATGATTGAATGCCATCCTGATGAGCCTTCTTCTAAATTGTGCGATCTCCTTGAATCTCACACTGCAGTAGTGGAACTTCTCAACCTTCTCGGCATAAATTCTAGCGATTTTTTCACTCTCAGTAGCCTCGTAAAACTTCCCAATCCTCCATCCTCTTTCAGCTAGCTTGCTGTAGTTTGATGCTGAAAACTCAAGCTCATTGACGTTCAAAAAAATATCATGCTTATTCACGAATTTCACAATACTGTTATCATACCTTATTGCAGGTATCTCAATTCCAACCTCAATGCCAGCTTTTATTGCATTTTTAACAGCCTCCTCATATTTCTCAATATTTCTAAGCTCGACCGGATGGAATCTTATCTCGTTCAAGCCCGCATCAACAAGCTCTCTCAAGACATTCCTATTTATAGGGAGGGATGTGTATAGGTGGGTGTGCAGCTCTGCTTGTGAAAAAATCTCAAGAAGCTCTTTCAACCTCTCAATTCTCATAAGTGGCTCTCCCCCTGTAATGGCTACTCCTTCTGCAGACATCAGGATTATCTCATCGATGATGTCCTCTATCTTCTCCACTTTTCTCTCATTTGCATAAACAACATCTTTCTGAATTTTTTCCGAAGAGACTGGGCAGTAGTAGCAATCATTCTTGCAAATACCTGTTAGGAACAGAACAAGTTTTGCTCCTTTCCTGCAAAGCTTACATCCTTCTGAAAGGTATGTGTAGTAGCTTTTACCTTCAATAATTCTAAACCTCATACCTCTCTGAACCTTTTTTTGACAAAATCAATGCCTAGTGACTGAATGAAGTAGCCTGCTCTTGGACCGTGTTTTGTGTCTAGGATTGCCTTGTATATTGCCTGAAATGCCTTGGACGGTTTTATCCCAACTCTTTCAGACACCTCATACACAAGTTTGTGTATCCTCTCTGCTGACATGTCCTCATTCAACACCTCTGAAAACTCCTTCAAAAATCTCTTCTCATCTTGAGTAAGCTTCGATCTTATCTCTTCTTTGGATTTCACCCTGAATTTCATGGCATCTGGAGCATACTTCTCAAGCCATTTTCTTGCATACTCCATCCTCCTTTTCACATCCTCTTTCAGGGTTTCATTTATCTCATGTCCGTTTCTCTCCAGAATCTCAAAAACCTTTTCTGGATCCCATTCTGCAATCTGTCCCACAACTATAAGGTGTCTGAATGGAACGTCGCTGTATCTCACATTCCCTACTATAGAAAGTTCAGCACTTCTCTCATTCTTTCTCAAAGAATCTTCAAACTCGTCTATTATATCCAGTATGCCTGTGCTGGGATCAAACTCGATGTGCCTTTCTGGCTTGCTTCGAATTATGATGTACCTTACTACTTCTGGAGGTAGAACCTCAACCAATTCTTTAACAGGAACGACAATTCCTTTCGAGCTCTTCATTGCCCCCTTTCCTTTGAGATTTATCCATTCATAAACTACCGGAAATGGGGCACTTATGCCAAAAACCTCCTCAGCAATCTTTTTTCCTGTATCATAGCTTCCTCCTGCAGTGGCATGATCTTTCCCAAATGGTTCGACATCCACCCCAAGTATTTTCCACCTAGCTGGCCAGTCAACTCGCCAAACAAGCTTTCCCTCATTTATCCTGCTTTTCCTCTCATCTCCGCAATTCTTGCATCTGTATTTTATGCTGGAGTTTTCAATACCTATGACAAC
>WAJY01000193.1 GCA_015523645.1 Geoglobus sp.
AAGTACTCCAGTGATGGGATAACAATAACAACTGCCACACTCGCTCTTATAGCAGCAATTGGGGAAGTTTCCAGTGAGTTGTTCGGGCACATCTGTGAAAATTGTGGTTTCCCCAACCCAAGATTTGCAAAGTTTTGCATGAATTGCAGAGTCAAGTTTCCAGAATAAAGTCATCTTCCACCCTCCTTTTTGATATCTTAATGAAAAAAGCCTTCTCAGCGACAATTTCAAGATATTTGCATACATCTCCGGCTCTTAAACAGTATCTACTGCACTCTGGAGGCGATGTTTTAGTTGTACATTTAATTCTAAACACCAAATTTTTTAGCTCGCTCATAAGTTAACCCTCCTCCAAAACAGCCTTCTCAAACTTCTCTATGACGAGCTTGTTGTTGTTAATGACTTTGATCATTACCCGATCTCCACTTTTAAAGCCCAGAATTTTGACTAAAGCTTTTGGAACGTAAATTCTCCCTGTACCCTTTTTGTCGATATGATATCTTCCGACCTCCAATTCTACCATACTTCCTCTACAAAATTCTGTCATATACTACATCACCTCACAACTATATAATTTTTTCGACAGAATTCTACAGAAATCAACAAACTTACTTAAGTTTATGTATTCAACAGATAATGACAAGATATGACTGAAGATGACAAAGTTATCATGGTGTCTGTTGGCAAAATTCACATAGATTCCAAAGGTGCTGGTCACATTTACCTCAAAAAGAAACTTGTTGAAGCTCTTGAGAAAATCGGGATTAGGCATGGTGATGAACTTAGAATCGAAGTAAGAGACGATAAATTGATTATAACCAAGCTCTAAGTAACTTTTATCTACTTCTTTAGACAATTCATTGAATATGCAAGAGTCAGTATCACTCCTCGATCTTCTCAATGAGCTGAAAGAAATCAGAAAAAAGCTCGATCGCATTGAGGAGGCAATCGAGGATCTCATCGATTCGACGCTAACTCCCGAAGAGGAGGAGTTGATTAGGAAGCACAAAGAGATGATAAAGAAAGGTGACTTCTCAGAGTTCATAGATGCCGAGGATCTATGTATCGAGTAAAGGTTCACAGAGATGTGGAGAAGTTCCTTCGCAAGATCCCTAAGCGTGACGCCGAAAGAATCCGTGAAAAAATCTTGGCTCTCAAAGATCCTTTTGCTCTTAAACCCAAGAAACTTAAGGGAACTGAAGATGTCTTCCGTTTGAGAGTCGGTGATTACAGGATTCTTTTCTTCATTGACGAAGAAAGGAGAATTGTCACCGTTTCTAAGGTTGACAAGCGAAGCAGAGTTTACGACCAGATTTAGCATAGCTTAGCCCTCCTCCAAAACAGCCTTCTCAAACTTTCCATCTCTATATATTTTCCCAACTTCAACCATTGCTACCACCTTCGTCATAATACTACCATTATAAACATATTTAATTTTTTCTACCACATTCTACCATATAAGGAAGTGTTATGAAATTGGTAGAATACTGACGAACATGACCAAACCATACATCACTGTGGGTAAAATATTCATTGATAGCAAAGGTTCTGGAAGGATCTATCTCAGAAAGAAAGTTATGGAAATGCTGAATTTTCAAAGTGGAGAAGATGTAAGAATCGAAGTCTACCCTGAAGAGAATAGGATCGTTGTTACCAAGCTCTAGGTAATCTTTATCTACATTCCCAGTAAATTCTAAATCATGAAGTTCAAGGTCATCATTCAGGAAGCTGAGGAGGGTGGTTACATCGTAAGCTGCCCAGCCTTGCCTGGTTGCCATTCTCAAGGTGAAACCATCGAAGAGGCTCTGGAGAACATTAAGGAGGCTATTATCGGTTGTCTCGAATCTCTTGCCGAAGAGAGGTTGAGGCAGCTCAAGGAGAAGGGAAGAGTTGTAGAAATCGTGGTCTGAATGGTAAAACTCCCAGTCATTTCTGGTGAGAAAGCTGTTAAGGCTTTTGTTAAAGCTGGATGGAGAGTTGACAGGGTTGTTGGAAGTCATGTGATATTGCGTAAAGAGGGTTCGCCCGTCACTCTCTCCGTTCCACAGCATAGAGAGCTTAAGAAAGGTCTCCTCAGAGCTCTGATTAGAGATGCTGAGATGACAGTTGAAGAGTTCATAAAGCTGCTGTAGCATTTTCAGCCCTCCTCCATAACAGTCTCTTTTTCTCTGTTCTCCGGCTTTACTCCAAAGAATCCTTTCCTTTTGAGATCTATCTTGATGAGTTCCTTGATGTATGCAGATAGCGAATTCCAGCCTTCCATTTCTTTCGCTTTCTCTATTGGATCTTTCCAGCTGTCTGGAACTACACTCCAAACCTTCATGTTACATACCTCCAACAATAGTTTGATTATTCCAACTTAATAAAGGTTACGATTATCAAACTATAG
>WAJY01000194.1 GCA_015523645.1 Geoglobus sp.
AAGGTATCCGGTGATTGAGTGGTGAGAAATAGCCAAAAAGAAATAAACTGATCCATTCGTATTTTGGTGTAGACCTTGATGTAGTCCGGGACATAGTTTTTGTTGGTATTCCAAGACTGTACCTCATAACAACGGATATTCTCAAAAGGGAGGAGCAAGAGCATTGATTGTTGATCAAAAAACAGATATCACTCTCTCACATAATAGTAATACTCTCCTATCATTTTCTGCTCCCTGTCAAGTCTTGATCCAGGTTTGTTAACCCTAGGTCTCTTTGTCTCCTCATCTCTTCTGAAGGTTATGTCTAGGTTCTTCAGAAATGCGTTCATCCCATCTCTCAGGCTAACAGGCTTTTTTGCCCTTCCCTTTTTCCCCGGTTCTCCCTCAAAGACCATGATTCTGTCTGAAAGCATGTCTATCAAGTAAATGTCGTGATCAACAACCAAAACCGACTTTGAATTGTTCATCGCAAACCTTCTTAAAATCCTCGCAACCTCGGTTCTTTGCTCGACATCAAGATGGGCAGAAGGTTCGTCAAGAAGGTACAATTCCGCCTCCCTCAAAAGACATGCAAGTATTGCAACCCTCTGCAATTCACCTCCACTCAGCTCATCCAAATTCTTGTCTAAAACTTTCTCAAGGTGTAAAGGCTTGATGTACTCAGTTTTGTAGTATGAGCTTTCAATCATGGGATTTATGCCTTTCAAGAAAGATATTACAGGCATTGACACGTCTCCTTTAACATACTGGGGCTTGTAAGATACCTTAATGTTCAGCTCAACTTTTTTCTCATCATCAGGAATCACACCAGCCAAAATCTTGACAAATGTGCTCTTTCCGGTTGCATTTGGTCCTAGGACTCCAACAACCTCACCATTTTTTATATCTCCGCTCTCAACTTCAAGTCTAAAACCATTGTATGTCTTTCTGAAGGATGGATAGGAAATCAAAACCTCCTCAATCTCTGAATCTGAAGGTTGAAATATCTCAAACTCGATCTCCTTTTCCCTTATTCTTATGTTCTCCTCAGCAAGATATCCCCTAAGATACTGATTTATTCCAACCCTAACACCCTTCGCATTTGTTATAACTCCGTAAACAGCAGGCTCTCCATAGCTTATGTGCACGTAATCAGCAAGCATGTCAAGAATGGCAAGATCGTGCTCAACTATCAAAATCGGTTTGTTCTCTGCAAATTCTCTGATCAGCTTGGCGTGATTAATCCTCTGGTGAATGTCGAGGTAGGAGGTTATCTCGTCGAGAAAATAGAAGTCTGCATCTCTCAGAAAACATGCAGTTATTGCCACGCTTTGCAGTTCTCCACCACTGAGATCTTTTATCTCTCTATTAAGTATATTTTTGAGATTGAGCCTCTCAACAAGCCAATCCAAATCCCCTCTTTCATCCACACCCTCCAGCAAATCCTTTACCTTCCCACTGTAAACCTTCGGAATTGCCTCAACATATTGGGGTTTAACACTCACCCTGATATCACCTTCAGAAATTTTTTTCATGTAATTGAAAAGCTCAGTCCCCTGGAATCTCTCAAGTACTTCTTCCCAGCTTGCAGAATTCTTCCCCAAATTCGGCTTTAGCTGACCTGAAAGGATTTTAACTGCAGTTGTCTTTCCGGTTCCATTTGGACCGAGAATACCTACAACACTACCCTTCCTTGGGATTGGAAGGTTGTAGATGATGAAACCATTCTTACCATATCGATGAACCTCATGCCCCTCAAGCTGAGACGGCAATCCAACAATTGAAATTGCATTGAATGGGCATTTCTTAACGCATATCCCGCATCCCTGGCAGAGCTCCTCACTTATAACTGCCTTGTCCTCAATTACAATTGCCTCTCCACCTGTTCTCACAACAGGGCAGTACTTGTAGCATTCCTGACTGCACTTCTTTGGCTGGCATCTTTTCTTGTCAACAACTGCTATTCTCAGGGTCATTTGAAATCGGGAAAGGGAATAGAATATAAGAGTTCCGAAAGTTTTGAGCCATTCAATATTGGTTTAGAAGTAACGTCCAAGTTATGTACCATGTTGATAGTGTAAAAAAGGCTAAAGCCAACCAGTCCTTGCCCTCCACATCAATGTTGAGCTTAGGAAGAATGAACTTGTGGAGATATATGAAAACCACAAGCACAAGCACACCGAATGGATCTCTTGCCCTTATACCCCCAGTAATTGCGTAAGATGCAATTCCCGCAAAAATCCCCATGATCATTGGCAAGAACGTTTTGAAATCTTTCCTCTCCATAACATCACCTCAAACTCGGTCTTTTTGAAAGCAACATAGGAAGAGAGAGAGGTTTGAATGGTTTCCCCTCAACCTCTTTCTCAATTTCCTCTGCAAGCTCATCTACACTCATCTCAACTATCTTCTGTCTCTCCTTTGTTGACTCCTTTCTTACAGTCACAGAAAGCTTCCCGCTATTCATCTCTCTATCTCCGATTATGGCAATGTAAGGTATCCAGCTTGTGGATGCATCCCTCACCTTTTTAGCTGTTGTCTCCTCTCTGTCGTCCACATCAACTCTTATTCTTCTCTCCCTCAACACCTCAGCAACTTCCATTGCTCTTTCAAGATGTCTCTCTCCTATAGGAATTACCCTAACCTGAATTGGGGAAAGCCAAACTGGAAGCATTGGAAGTTTTCCTTTCTCTGAGTCTTTGTAAGCCTTTTCAAGCAGAGCATAGATAACTCTCTCAATGGCTCCGCTGGCGGAGCAGTGGAGAATCAATGGATATTTTTCGCTCCCATCAGAATCCACGTAAGTAATGCCGTATCTCTCTGCATTTTCAACATCAATCTGAACTGTTGATAGTGCTGAAGCTTTATCGAGGGCATCAACGAAGTTGAACTCGAACTTCAGAACAAAGTAGAAGAACCTCCTGTCCCACATCTCAATGAGTATGGGCTTGTTAAGCACTTCTGCTATGGAATGGATGAAATCTCTGTTCTCTTCATAGAAATCCCTCGTTATTCTGATTGCAACCTCGTAGTCATCTGGCTCAAGACCTATTTCCTTCAGAACCTCAACAGAGAGCTTGTACTGGTTGTAGAACTCCTCCTTAGCCTCCTCGATATCCCTGACTATTGTGTGCATATCGGGCATTGTAAAAGCCCTTAACCTTCTGAGCCCAACAAGCTCACCTCTCTGCTCCTTCCTGAAGGAGTACCTTGTGAGCTCGTACATCTTGAGCGGAAGATGCCTGTAGGTTATTGTTGCCTGAGATGTCATCAGAAACTGCCCGAAGCATGCGGCGAATCTC
>WAJY01000195.1 GCA_015523645.1 Geoglobus sp.
CAACGCATGAGTTGAATCACATATCGGGAATATTGAGGAAAACAATATTATACATCAGACATCTTAAAAAAACCTATGGAGAAAAATAGAATTGCTGTTTTAATAGTAATTCTTTTGCTCATATTTGCTTTCATCTATCTTCTCTCACCCCTGATGGATGGCATAATTCTTGGAGTTGTTCTTGCCTATGTTGCAAAACCCATACACCTTAGGCTGAGGAACTATGCAGGTGATGTTCTCTCTGCTTTCCTCTCAACCCTCATCATCGCCATCCCGTTATTCTTCTTTCTTTTTTACGGGATATTTCAGGGAATAACCCAGCTTGTACTGCTTTTAAAAAACTACCAGAGCTACATAGCCCAGCTGAATTACTATTTATCTTCACTTGATCCTCTTACTGAAAAAATTGCAAATGCTATACTCATCCAGCTCTCCGAGCTGATAAACAGGAAAATGGGTGAAATTGCTATAAGCCTGACAACAAAATTCATATTTTTCATAATCAACTTCTTCATTTCCTCAATTGTTTGCTTTTATGCAATTCTTGATGGCAAGAGATTTGTTGACAAAATAGTGGATTCAGTTTTTGGAGGGGATAAAGCCAGAGGATTTTTTGATGAGCTTGACAACACATTCACAGGACTCTGGTTTGGAAATTTTGTTGCAGCGCTGCTCATAGGCATTGCAAGCATACCCTATTTTTTGGCCTTCAAAATTCCTTACACTCCGCTTCTTAGCGGTCTTATGTTTCTGGCAGCACTTATACCGGTTTTTGCTGAGTGGATGGTAATTCTGCCTGTTGCGCTTTATCTCTTCTTTACAGACTCAATAAAGGCAATCTGGTTCCTTGTGATAGGTGCAGTCTTTTTCTATATAATCCCCGAAATCGTTCTCAGACCCTACTTTGTAGGTTACACCTCGAAGGTTCATCCTCTTGTTTTGATGCTCTCCTTTCTTGGAGGTGGTATTGTTGCGGGAATAACAGGATTCTTTCTAACTCCAATGCTTGCCGCAATTCTCACAGCAATCTACAACTACTATACAAAGGCAGAGATCTATGAATAGCCTTAGTATTCAACCCTTATGTGTTCTGGGGCTATCTGTTTCAGTATTTTTTGATCTGTTATGACTCCAACAGCTTTTCCCCCATCCTTCACAACGAGTATTCTCACATCCTCATCGTTCATTATCCTGAGGGCTTCTCCTATCGAGATATCTTTTTCAACAGAAACGACCTTAGGTCTCATAACTTCCTTTACTTTGGACTTCAGCTTCCCCTCCTCAACTGCCTTTGCAACGTGGTCGAGGGTGAATACTCCAACGAGCTCGTTATCCTTCACAACAGGCAGACAGTATATTCCCTTTTCTGCAAGTCTCTTTGCAGCTTTTTCAACAATCTCGTCTGCACTGACAGTGTAGAGAGGTGTTGACATGTGCTCCCTAACCCTGTCTTTTGGTAGAGCCACTATCTTTTCAATGTCCACAACAACGGTGTTGTTTGTATCATCCCTCCCAATCACCTTGCCGTAAACGAGAAGCTCATTGACTGGGGTTGGTCCAACGATTATCTTGTCATTCGGATTTATTTTCTTGATGTTCCCTATTATCCTTATTCTTGCCTGACAAATTGTTGGGTGAGAGAGAGTTGGAAAGTCTATTTCTTCTGCTGAGAGGTTTTCCTGTGGTTCATCATTAACAACAACAGGAACTCTAACAGCTTCCTCAAACTTTGTTATTGAAAGAAGCTCGTAAGCCTTTGATGTTGGTCTGTATCCTCCTTTAGGACCGGGAACACCTTCAACAAGTCCAAGGGATCTTAAAGCCTGCATCTGATTTCTCACAGTTCCTGGATTTCTGTTTATCAGCTCTGCGATTTCCTCACCCTTTACACTCCCTCCTCCCTTGTTTTTGTATATGGTTATGAGCGCATAGAGAATGTCCTTCTGGATCTGGGTGAGTTCAAGCTCCATTGCTCCTCCCTCCTTTATTCAAGATAATGATCCCGCCAAGTTTATATATTTTCCTGTTTAAATCTTCTTAAGCCATTATATCTGTTTGGCAATTAGATTTTAATACAATCCCTGCTAACATCCTGCTTAATGGGATTCGATCCGAGAAAACTGCCTACAGTGCTCACATCAGAGGAACTTATAGAGAAGGCATTTAGAAGAGCTTCGAGAGTAACAGGTAGGAACAAGAGAGAGAAGGCTATAAATAAGCTCTCCACAATTTCAAATGTTCTGGATGACTACTTTAATAGAATTATTTCCTCTCATCCATCCTATGATAGGCTTGACAATTTTTACAGGGAGATGGTTGATTTAACCGTTGGGATTGGGAGGATAAAGAAGAGCCTTGGTGCCCTATCTTGGGCGAATTCGATGACAAAGAGGATAATTACTAAGGGCATAAGAAGGTTGAAGGGAGGAAGAGATCCGGAGAATGTTTTGAAGGAGGTTTATGGGAGGGTTGCATCCATAATCGAGCAGATAGATGATGAGCTTAGGTTTATAAATGAGAGCAAGATGAAACTGAGGGAGATTCCAACTCTAACAAGAGATTTCACGGTTGTATTTGCGGGGTATCCTAATGTGGGAAAGTCCAGCATAATCTCAAAGCTATCAACAGCAGAACCAGAGATCGCGAGCTATCCCTTCACAACAAGAAAGATTCTTGTTGGCTATATAGATGTTGGAGGATCAAAGATTCAGGTTATCGACACTCCGGGATTGCTTGATAGACCGATAGAGAAGAGGAACAGGATTGAGAGAAGAGCAATACTAGCCTTAAGGTATCTGGCAAATTCTGTAGTATTTGTGATAGATCCAACCGAGACGTGTGGTTATCCCTTACAAAGCCAGATCTCCCTCCTAAATGAGATCAGGGAAAATTTTGATGTTCCGGTTTTGGAGGTTTACAGCAAAGCAGACCTTCATGGATTTAGGGATAGGCTCGCTGTTTCAGCTGTTACTGGGGAGGGGATGAAAGAGCTTGTTGAGGTTTTAAAGATACTGGCAGAGGACAAGTCCTACAAGATATCCAAGTATGGCGAATGAATTCAGTATGGGAAGTCCGGCGTGTGCTCTTTGGCTTTTTTCAACAATGAAGAGCAGCAGAACAAGTCCTGCAAAACCACTAAGAAAGGTCAGAAAAACTTGGACTAGACATCTGTTAAATACGAGAGCAGAGACAACGAGTATGTTTGGCATCACAACATCGCCAACACCCATTATCGCATCTCTGTTTTTGCCTGGAATTTTGAAGATGACAGGAATGTTCAGCCCTGAAATGCTCTCTGCAAGCTTGATCATGTGACCTGTCTTATACACAGATACGAAGTCATAGACTGCGAGGGCAACAAGAAGAACAACAACAGGGAAAGGCTCCATGCTTATTCCAAATATTGCTATAACGGCAGATGAGACAAGGATGGCTGAAATGTTCGTTATCACCCAGTTCTCCTTTTTGATTAGAGTTATAAGTAAAAGGGATGAAGGAAGAATTGAAAGAGAACCGAGAAATGGCAGAAAGGCATAGAAGTATGTTATAAAGAGCAGAAAGTAAAAAAGGATCTTCACGAGTTCTTTCTTGAACTTTGCAAACAGCATTATAAATGCTGTGAAGACAAGGATCATTAAAAGGTAATAGGCAGAATTTGAAACGCTCGACGTGTCTTCAAAAGCCTGCATTCCTGCGTTTGCATAATAAGGGGCTATTATCAAGGCTAGCAATCCGCTTACAAGATAGAATACTGAGAGGAGGTATCTCGGCTTCATCAGTATCTCAACCTTACACTCTCCCCTTTTGCCAGTGCAAGCTTTATCGCCTTTCCAGCGTCTCTGTCCTTTCTCACCCTTATTATCCCCCTTCTTCCAACTTCAGCAGAGAAAAGGAAGTTCTCTCCTGCATAAACATCAACCCTCTTCCCCTCAAGTCCCTGGGCATTGATCACATAGTGCTTCCCCTTCTCCTCGACAAAAGCAACAAGCTCATCTCCCTTCTCCACTTTAAGGGGTTCCACATCTATGCTAACACCAAGCTCCTCCTCAATCGCTCTTATCCTTTTTCCCTTTCTTCCGATTATGTGGGGTATTTCATCCTCAGCAACTCTCAGAATTGCTTTTTTCTCACTGATCGGAACTATCTCATATGTCGTTACGAAATCCTTTATCTTGTTCTCGATTGCATAAACCAAGAGCTTGTTTTCCTGCCTTTCCTCAACTGGCATTACAACGACTTGCTCTCCATAGGTGTATATCTCAAACTCAACCTTCTTCGTCTCAAAGTCCCTAACCTCTATCACCGGTCTGGCAAGGTCTGCCTCAATCATCCCATGGGGAACCTTGACTGTGAAGCTGAGCTCATAAACCTTCTCGATCCTTCCAGCATCTATGAAGATAACAGTATCAACCACCTGTGGTATGACGCCAAGCTCCACCCTGCCTATCATTCTCTGGATAGCATCTATCGCCCTTGTTGCATGGGTAACGCCAATCATGCCAACTCCTGCAAGTCTCATGTCAGCGAAAACCTGAAAGTCCTCTGTTTTTCTAACCTCGTCATAGATGGTGTAGTCTGGTCTTACAAGCAAAAGGACATCTGCGGTCAGGCTCATGTTCCCTTCAAGAGGTGCATACTGCGTTATCTCATCTCTAACCATAAGGTCTCTCGGACTCTCCATCGTCTTAACCATGTAGCCATTTTCCATAAGGTAATTTGCAACACTTGCAGCGAATGTTGACTTTCCCGCTCCTGGAGGTCCTGAGATGAGGATTCCTCTCTGCTTTTCGATGAACCTTTTTTTGAGATCCTCGCTAACTCCATATTCATCGAGTGTAGCCTTTGCTATTGGTCTGACAGCAGTTATCTCCATTCTGTCTGAAAATGGTCTCTCTGCAATTGCTATTCTCAAGTCCCTTAGCTGAACAACAGTAACACCTTTCCTCTCTATCTCAATGCTACTCTCCTCATCCTGGCTTGCAGCCTCAAGAATCTCCTGGGCAATCTCTCTCAGTTCTTCCAGCGAAAAGCTTTTGTCATCTAATCTGACAAGTTTCAAGTTTCCTATCCTTCCCCTCTTTGCATATGCCGGAACTCCCTCTCTTAGATGAATGCTCGCCGTATCCTCTGTGAAAAATCTCATTATCCTTGTTTCTTCGGGCTTGACAGTCTCCTTTTTAACGTAGATGGTTTCAATTCCCTTTGCTCTTGCAACAACATGCTGAACTCTATCACAAGTAACAAGTATTGCTCTCTCCTCCTCGGCAACCTTTCTTATCAGATTGTCTATCTCACCTCCTCTGGCTAGTTTTATGTGCTCAAGTTTAGGTCTCTCCCCAAGGAATATAACATCAAATCCCCTTTTTTCTGCACTCTCCCTTATCTTTCTTATTTCTTCAAGTCCCTGAAAACCGGTCATTTTTCCAAAATTTGCCTGAGCCTCAAGCTCTGCAAGAACGGCTTCTGGAATGATTATGGTCCCAGAAATCTCCCCATCCTCTATCATCTTCGAGACTCTACTCTCAACAACAACGCTTGTATCAAGCACGTATTTCATTTCAATTCCTCCAATCTTCTGTAAAAGCAGGAAAAATTTCCTGTATGGCAGGCTGATCCTTGCTGTTTCACAATGTAAAGAACTGCATCACCATCGCAATCTATTCTTACTTCCAAAACTCTCTGAAGATTGCCTGAAGTCTCCCCTTTCATCCAAATCTTATTTCTGCTTCTGCTGAAGTAATGTGCAAACCCTGTTTCAATTGTTCTTTCTATAGCCTCTATGTTTGCATACGCTAACATCAAAACTTCCCTGCTTTCGGCATCTTGAGCAATTACGGGAATTAAACCGTGCTCATTGAACTTTAACTCCATCAAGCCAATCTAACAAGAAATGTTTATAAATTTATGTTGGAAAATTAAATTCAGGTGAAGTTATGAAAAGGATTTCAACAGGTATAATAAATCTTGATACCCAGCTTGGTGGAGGTTTTCCTGCAGGGAGTGTCATTCTTTTTATTGAGGAGCCGGGGGCGGGAGCAGAGATATTCTCCTATCATTTCATATACGAGGGTGTGAGAAATGGAGAGAAATCTCTGTATATATCAACAAACGATACAAAGGAAGAGATAAAGACAAGCATAAGTCTTTATTTGAAAATTGATGTTGATGAACTCGATAGAATCGCATTTCTTGATCTAATGGGTGCAAAAATGCAGGTTTTTGGATTGAGAGAGGTTGTTACACTAACGGGAGACCCCTACAACAAGGTTATCAATGAATGCACAAAAAAATACGACAGGGTTGTTTTAAACAGTCTTGAATACTTTGCAGAAAACTACAGCAGAAAGGAAGTGATAGGTTTGCTTGAATCCATGGCGATAAATGCCAGAAAGAATGAGTCGGCAATAATAGTGCTTTTCACAAAGGGAATGTTTGAGTCAACATTTGAGACTGCAATAAAGCACGTTGTTGATGGGGTTATAGAGCTCAGCATCAAGGAAGGCGAAACTGAGATTCAGAGAAGGATGAAGGTAATAAAGTTGAAGAGAACGCTTGTTCCAAAGGCTGTTTTCAGATATGACATCACAGAGAGAGGAATAAGAATGGAGTCTGTGACTAGAGTTTTATGAGGATTTATCAGGGAATTATTTTCGTCAAGAATTTGAGAGATTTTTTGAAGCAGATACCAGATGGATGTGCATTGATAAATGCAGATTATGTTTTAAGTCTAGAAACTGTGAGATTTGCGGTGGAGAAAGCGTTGAAATCTTGGGAGGAGGGTAAGAGGGTTTCGAAGTCGATTTCCATGGAAATACTTCTCCATTTCTCTGCTACCAGGCAGATAAATCAGGCAGTTAAGGCTGGGATAAGGGAAGGGGAAAACAGAGTTGTGGTTGTGGATTTAAATGAATGCATCGAAATTCTGAGAAAACTTGGGTTTAAAGAAAGAGATGTTGTTGATGGTGGAGAAGAAAAGCTGAGGAGAATTGCCGAGTTTTATGGAATAGGCAATAAAGAGATTGAAGTTACTGGATGGGAAAAGATTGAAATGATAGTTAGAGAGAGAATTGCCCTTTTCTCGATTTCAAAATAGTTTTTATTTTCAAGCTTGCTATTCCAGATTATGATGGAGAGTGAAATTGAGGAGGCTTCAAGAATAATTGCTGAATCTGATTATGCCGTTGTTTTCACAGGAGCTGGAGTGTCTGCAGAAAGTGGAATTCCAACTTTTAGAGGTAAGGATGGACTGTGGACAAAATACGATCCTGAGGAGGTTGCGTCAATATACGGATTCAGGAGGAATCCCAAGGCTTTCTGGAATTTTTCAAGGGAACTGATGGTTAAAATGAAGGCTAAGCCAAATCCTGCGCATTATGCAATAGCAGAGCTTGAGAAATTGGGAATTGTAAGGGCTGTGATTACACAGAATGTGGACATGCTCCATCAGATGGCTGGAAGTAAAAATGTGCTTGAACTTCATGGTTCAATGGAGTATGTCGACTGCCTTGACTGTGGGAGAACATACAGATGGGAGTTTATTGAGAAGATGCTTGAAGAAGGATTGGAGATTAGATGCAAGTGTGGTAGTGAGTATGTAAAACCCAGGGTTGTTCTTTTTGGCGAACCTCTGCCTTCTGATGTTCTCAGTAGAGCAATAGAAGAGAGCAAGAGGTGTGACACGTTCATAGTTATTGGATCCTCCCTTGTTGTTTATCCAGCTGCAAGTCTTCCGTTTCATGCAAAAAACTCTGGGGCTAAGTTGATAATAATTAATACTGAGGAAAGTCAGGCGGACAGCATTTTTGACGTTGTTATATATGGCAGGGCTGGAGAGATAATGCCCGAGATTGTGAAAAGGGTAAAGAAGCTTAGAGGAATTACATAACTTTTTGGAAATAATTGAGTAAAATTAAATTTTTTTTAAGATTTAGCTGGTGGATATCACAAAGTTGATAAAGTAGGGAAGACCATTTTGATTACTTCTGTTGAAGGGGTGTGATCGATGATTGACAGTAATATTTTTGAGAAGATCCTAAAAAAGAGAAGCATTTTTAAAAACAGGGATGTTTTGAGACACTCTTACACACCAGAGTACTTACCTCACAGAAAGGAGCAGATAGAGGCAATAGCATCGATTCTTCTGCCTGCACTGAGCGGTGAAACTCCTTCAAATATTCTGATATATGGCAAGACTGGGACAGGAAAGACAGCAACAGTCAAATTTGTTGGAAAGCAGCTGGAGGAAGTTAGCAGGAAAATGAATGTTCATTGCTATGTTCATTACTTAAATTGCGAGATAATAGACACCCAATACAGAGTTCTTGCAACACTTGCAAAGGTTCTGGGGAAGAATGTTCCGATGACAGGATGGCCGACAGACCAAGTTTACGATGAGCTGAAAGATGCAATTGACAAGAGAAATCAGACAATAATCATAGTTCTGGATGAAATCGACAAGTTGGTTAGGAAGGGAGATGACGTTCTTTACAACCTTTCAAGGATAAATTCTGAGCTGAAAAATGCGAGAGTAAGTCTCATAGGAATATCAAATGATCTAAAATTCAAGAATTTTCTCGATCCCAGGGTTTTGAGTTCGCTGAGCGAGGAGGAGATAATCTTTCCCCCTTATAATGCAACACAGCTTGAGGACATCTTAAATCAGAGGGCTGAGCTTGCATTCCATGAAGGGGTTCTTGATGAAGGCGTGATTCCGTACTGTGCGGCGCTTGCAGCCCAAGAGCATGGAGATGCCAGGAAGGCACTGGATTTACTTAGGATAAGTGGAGAAATAGCGGAATCGAGAGATGACAGGGTTGTAACAAAAGAGCATGTAAAGGAAGCTGTTAGAAAAATGGAATGTGATCATATAACTGAGGCTGTAAAAACCCTTCCAAATCAGAGCAAGCTAATCCTTTACTCAATGATTGCCCTTTATGAGAGCGGAAGAAGGAAGTTCACAACCGGTGAGGTTTATACGGTTTACAAGTCCCTCTGCAGAAAGATAGGGATGGAGATCTTAACCCAGAGGAGAGTTAGCGATCTGATTTCAGAACTTGACATGCTGGGTATAATAAATTCCATAGTCATCTCAAAGGGCAGATATGGAAGGACGAGGGAGATAAAACTCGACATACCTGTTGATGTTGTTAAGGAGGTAATTCTTGATGATTACAGATTTGAGATGTTGAGGAGGTATGAGGGGGGCTATCTCACAAATTCTTCTCTTGAGCTTTTTGAATAGCCTTTCAAAAACTCCTCAACAACACTCTTTTCAGGATAGTTTCTCGCTCCAATTCTCTGGATGTTGTAGCTGGCTGTAAAGTTTCCAAGCTTTAAGCACACATCGATTGAATAGCCTTTGATCATGCCGTAAATAAAGCCCGCGGTAAATGAATCTCCGGCTCCGGTAGAATCTACAACCTTGGTTTCAAAAGAATCTGCGTGAAACTTCTCTCCATTCACAATTGCCATGCTGCCTTTCCTCCCCAAGGTAATCACAGTGAGATGAACTAGCTTTTCTACACCTCTGAGCATCCTGTATTCGTCCGCTGACAGAAAAACAATGTCTGTGTGTTCCAGAAGCTCCTTTATGCTTTTCAAACCCAATTTGGAATATGGATAGCCTGGATTCAGCATAACAGTTTTTCCATGCTTTTTTGCATTCTTTGCTATAACAATGTGAGACTCAAGACTGTTTTTAGATGGAAAGGGATCTAGGTAGAAGTACATTCCCCACTTGTAGTGTTCATCCTTTAAAAATGGATAGAATTTCTCAGATGAGTTTGGGAAGACAAAAAACGTTCTTTCGCCACTTTTATCAACATAAACGTCAACTCTTCCGGTTTCAGAGTCAAGGACTTCAAATATGCACTCAACTCCAGCCTTCTCCATTTCCTTCAGGTAAAACTTGCCATCCTCATCTCTTCCTATAACAGAGAAAAATCGAGCCTTTATGCCAAATTTTCCCAAGCCATAGACTACATTTCCTGCAGCGCCACCTGCATGCTTTTCCACTCTCCTCACAACTGCATGACCACCCTTACTCGGAAACTCATCAACCATGCAGATCCTGTCAATCAGAGCAGGACCAACTCCTGATATCATCTCTCAATCATTCCTCAATAGCTTTAAATCCTTTTATGTTCCAAAGCCAAAAATTAGAGGCATCAAAATCCTTATATTTCCAAGGCTTGAGTGAGCAGATACTTTTAAATAACCTTCCGGTCACGCTGAATGCTGGCAATAATGGTGGTTGAAAATGAGCAAAATTAGGAGGATGCAGAGAAGGAAGTCAAATCCAAATCTCATTCGGCTAATAGATGATCTGCTAATGGCTTCAGCTCAAAACAACTCAAAGGTTTGGAAGGAAATTGCAGAGAGACTGGCAAAACCTCTACAGAGTTATGCTGAGGTTAACCTAGGCAAGATTGATAGATACGGGAGAGAGGGAGAGATGATAGTTGTTCCTGGAAAGGTTCTTGGAGGAGGAGAGATAAGCAAGAGCGTTAACGTTGTTGCGTGGAAGTTCAGCGAGAGTGCGAGAAGGAAAATAGAGTCTGCTGGAGGGAGATGCCTAACCTTTGAGGATGCACTCAGAGAAAATCCTGAAGGAAAGGGTGTTAGGATTATTGTATGAGGTGAATTCATGAGCGTCAATGTTGATAGAGTGCTCAAAACTCTGGGAGAGGACTTCAAGGTTATAGATGCTGATGGACACATACTCGGAAGACTTTCTAGCTATATTGCAAAAAGACTGCTTGAGGGGGAGAAGATAGTTGTTGTTAATGCTGAAAAAGCCATAATAACAGGTTCCCCTGAAAACGTGTTTGAGAGGTACAAGGAGAAGTATGATCGAGGCAGTAAGGAGAAGGGTCCGTACTTTCCCAGACATCCTGAAAAGATATTCAAGAGGACTGTTAGAGGAATGCTTCCTTGGAAGAGTAGGAGGGGTAGAGAGGCTTTCAAAAGATTGAGGGTTTTTATCGGAGTTCCAGATGCTCTCAAAGGCAGGGAATTTCAGAAGATTGAGCAGGCTTTGTATGAGAGGGTATCAAGAACAGAAAAGTATGTTTATCTAGCTGATGTCAGCAAGCACCTGGGCTTTGAGGTGAGAGCATGAAGGTTGTGGTGACAAGTGGGAAGAGGAAAACTGCTGTCGCAAGAGCAACGGCTAAGCCGGGAAGAGGGAGAATAAGAATAAACAAGACACCTGTTGAAATAATACAGCCGGAAATGGTAAGATTGAAGATAATGGAACCTCTTCTGATTGCCAAGGAGCTGTCAGACAAGGTGGACATAGATGTCAAGGTTGAGGGAGGGGGAGTCATGGGTCAGGCGGAGGCTGCAAGAACGGCAATAGCAAGAGCTCTTTTAGAATTCAGTCAGGATCCTGAGCTTAGGAGAGCCTTTATTGAATACGATAGAACGTTGCTTGTCAACGATGTTAGGAAAAAGGAGCCAAAGAAACAGGGAGGAAGGGGAGCAAGAAAGAGAAGGCAGACTTCTTACAGGTGAAATTCATGTTCCCAGTTAGGTGCTTTACATGTGGTGCCGTTATAGCTCACAGGTATGAGGATTACAAGAAACTCCTTGATGCTGGAAAATCTGAGAAAGAGGCTCTTGATGAGCTTGGTATCAGAAGGTATTGCTGCAGGAGGATGTTTCTTACCTACAAGTCCATAATTAAGGAGTTTGCTAGATATCATGGGGCCGTGGGGTAGCCTGGTTATCCTCCCGGTTTCGGGAGCCGGTGACCCGAGTTCAAGTCTCGGCGGCCCCATTTAAAGGGGTGATGATGATTGAGAAAAGTGTTCCCTTTCGAATATACAAAGTTTGAAAAGGCTAGAATTATAGGGGCTAGAGCATTGCAAATTGCAATGGGAGCCCCGGTTATAATAGAGACCGATAAGAGCAATCCTCTTGATGTTGCTAAGGAGGAGTTTGAAAGGGGTTTGATTCCCATAACTGTTAAGAGAAGGAGAAATGCTTTTGTCTGGTTGAAGAGATATGATTTGTTTTGAGGTGGTGCAATGGTAATAGAGGATGTGAGCTATCGAATTGTCTTTGACAGCAGAGGAAGGGAGACGATAGAATGTGAGGTTCTCGCTGAAAACGTGGTTGGTAGGGCAATAGCTCCAAGCGGAGCATCGACAGGCAGTGAGGAAGCAGTTATTGCCGATCCTTACAGAATAGAGGAGATTGAGGAGAAAGTTTCGAGAGCTCTTATCGGGGTGGATGTTTTTGATCAGAGGGAGATAGATAGGGTATTGAGAG
>WAJY01000196.1 GCA_015523645.1 Geoglobus sp.
CCCCCTCAAAAAGGTCGTAGTAATGGTAAACCAGCACGTGTCTGAGTATGTCTGTTCTTCCTTCGACATACCATCTCATTATGTCCTCAGGTGTGGCATATATCTTGTCCCCCATCTCTAAACAGCATTTCCCGCAATTCTTGCAGGACATCTCTATCTCCTCTGTACTATGAACATTTCAACTGCAAATGTTAAAAAGCTGAAAGACAATATTGCACCTCCCAGAAATCTTAGAGAATCGACAACCAATAATAGCACTCCTGCAATGGATGAGAGAAGAAGAAGGTTTGCAAGCCTTAGATTGAAAAGATCTGAAATCATAGGTATCTCCTCCAATCCAAGTTTTGCTGAATACTTCTCCATCCAGGTTATCATTGGAACTATGTGGTATTCTGCCCCAATGATTGTCAAAGTTATCCAACCAACCATGAGAAGATGGGTATGGGAGAAGTCTGAAACATTAAAAAGGGGAAGTGTTATTCCTACAATTCCAAAAAACAATCCTGAGAGAAAGAATTTTACGCTTATGTCTAGAGGTGAGGGTGTTTCAGGTTTTCTTGCCAAAGTGAGGAGGAGGTTTAAGACAAGCAAGTAAAATGAGCTTGCAAATCCAATTCCGCCAGCCCTGATTAAATCTGGGTTTGAAAGCTGAAATCCAAGGAGCAATGCTATAATAGAGATCGCAAGAAAAAGCAGTGTTAGGTATGATAGCTTCAAGCTCCTGAGCTTTCTGAGAGAGAGCATTGGAAAGAGCTCATACAAACCTCCGAATGTTGTGAAAGTCACAAAACCGGCTGTAAGGATATGACTGTGGATGGTTATTTTAAAAGGAATTTTCCCAGTCATTCCAAGAAAAGCATAGACTGTTCCTGCAAGGTAGAAAACAACTGCCACTAAAAAGAAGTATACTGAGATGCTTTTCAGCCTAGCATATCTTATGGTTGAGATTATTGAAATCAAGAAGAACGCGACTCCAAGGATGTATGCTGGTGAGGATACAAAAAATGGCAAAATTCTGGCAAACGATAGCAGAAGCAGAATCAGACCGATGTTTATCAAGAAATAGCTAGCCTCTGCAATCTTTGGCATTCTGAGTTCTGTGCCAATCACAGTAGGAACCAGCTGATACATCGAGCCTATAATGGTTGTGCTGACAAAGCCTGCAAGCATCAGGTGGGAGTGGAACTGCTTGAAGTGAAAACCTAAGAGAGTCAGAACACCCAAAAATGTTGCAAGAATAAAATAAAGAATTCCGGAGTAGATAAACCTTAACGGGAGATTTTTCCAAATGACAGACAAAATTTACTGCCTCCTTATCCTAACTACCCACTTTTCCCCGTCGAAACTTGACTCTATTGAATAACCCTGCTGTTTCAGCATAGTCATGAGAGGCTTGGGCTCTATCTCAACCCAAATTTCAACCTCTCCATGTTCCTTCAGTTTTTTCATTATAAGAGGTGGTCTTTCAGGATGTGGGAGTCCTCTAACGTCAACAACCTCCATGATCTCACTCTACAAGCGCCCTGTTGAGCTCATTCTCCTTAACATAACCCACAACCTTCACGTTTGCCTTGACACCAAGACTTTCAACGCTTCTCTTTATGGCAAAGGCAAGCTGCTGACCAATTGGACAGAATGGTGAGGAGGGGCGAAAGGTTAGCTTTACCTCGTTATCACCAACTTCAAGCTCCTCAATGAGACCCATGTCCCAGACATTCTGCCTTGTATGAGGATCCACAACACTTTTCAGCTTCTCAATCACATCCTCTTCATTCACCATCTACTTTCACCTCATTGAAAGTGTGTTTCCATGACTATAAATCCCTATTCCCTAATTAATTCAGATACCTTTATAACCTTGTTTTCGGAGAGAATCTATGGATCTCCATCACATAACAGACTTTCTCAATGACTATCTCCAAATTACCCAGTATCCAGACTCAAGTGTGAATGGACTCCAGATCGAGGGTGCGATAAATGTTGAAAAAGCTGTTTTTGCTGTGGATGCTTCCATGGAGAGCTTCATGCAGGCTGTTGAGCTGGATGCTGAGCTTCTTGTCTGTCATCATGGCATAATCTGGGATGGGATTGGGAGAATTACCGGACTTATGAAGGAGAGAATAAAGTTTCTGCTTGAAAATGAGCTCTCCCTTTATGCAGCCCACATACCCCTTGATGCTCATCCGGAAATAGGGAACAATGCACTTATACTAAGAGCTCTTGGAATTGAGCCTGAGGAGAGGTTTGGAGAGTATAGAGGGGTTAGCATAGGATTTGCAGGCTATGCTGACATGGATTTTCATGATGCCTTAGAAAGGCTTGAGAGAAGATACGGAAAGGTAGATTACATGAAGTTTGGGGGAGATGAGACAGAGAAGGTTGCTGTTGTTTCTGGAAGAGGGTCAGCTTACATCAATGAAGCAGTAGAGAAGAATGTTGACCTCTTTATAACTGGGGAGATTGAACATTCAGCCTACCACCAAGCAAAGGATGGAAGAATAAACGTCATCTTCATAGGGCACTACAACAGCGAAACACCGGGAATAAAGGCATTGATGAACGTCGTTGAGGACAAGATGGGTATTGATACGGAATTCATAGACATACCGACAAGGCTTTGAAAAAATTATGGAATGCTTTCATCATCCCTTGGATAGGGATGTATCTTCACCTTGTAATCGCACAGCTTCTTCACAACACCGATCTTTGCTTCTGCAAGCTCAACGTATTCTCTTTCCTTCATGTATTCAAAAATTCTCATTGCAATCTCACTCCTTATCATGAATGTTGAGAAACCAGCCTTGCTTCCAACACTTCCTATGCTAACATCTGCCTCAACACCTGAAAAGTCTTGGCAGGCTAGGCAGCCACTTGGCACAATCTCCTCCATCTCCTTTACTGAGATGCTGAACTCGCTTTTGTCTTTGAACGTGACTATGAATTTGCCTTTCTTTATGTCAGTCTTAATCGCATTTCTCAAATCGGCACCCTTCTCCTTCAAAAATTCATAAAGTTCATGCCAGTAAAAGTTCTCAGTGCAAAAGAGAGCAATTGCGAGCCTCACCTTCCTTTTATATAGCGGAACTTTTTGCTGAAGCTTTCTCAAGCCAGAGATCATGCATGGTGTTCCTATAAAGCCAACACTCTCAACCCTGTTTATTATCCTGTGAAGCTCTGGCATAAGTGATGCAAAGCTGTACTTGGTTCCTGTGATTTTTCTGTTTAACAGATCATCTACCTTTCTAACATGCACCACTTCAGGTCTCCACATCTCGTCTCTAGAAACAAAAAGAGCAACCTCTATCTCTCCCATTTCCAAGGCACATGCTATGAATTCAGAAACCATGGCTCCGTCCTGTCCTTCAAATCTCCTTGATCTCCCTGCAAAAACATCGATATAATCTCCAAGACCGCTTAGGGGTTTGTAGTTGTATCTAGGGCATACAGCAACACAGACTCCACAGCCCATGCAGCCTTTCTTTGGATCGAAGTCAAGTGGTCTGTCCTCAAGAATTATCAGATCTACCGGACATATCGTGCAAGTTCCACAGTGGCTGCAAATCCCTTCATCAACGACCATCTCCTTTAAAAGCTTGTAACTGCTTGTTCTGTCAGGTTTTTCCGCATATCTCAGGCAAGGAAGATCCTCAAGCTCTCTTATCTCAATACTAACCCAGTCCTTGGGAATTGCCATTTTCTCTCTCCTCCGCTATTGGTGTTAAAATCAGAACATCCACGGGACATATCCTCACACACACCCCACATCCTGTGCATTTCTCAAAGTTTGTATTCAATATAACCTTTGTCTCCTCAAGTTTTGAAGTTATCGCATTGACAGGGCATGAAAACATGCAAAGTCTGCAACCTATGCAGTTCTCTGCAAACTGAGGAACAGCCTTGAAGGTAGGTCTCTCAGGCTTTTCAAGCTCGACAGTAAGCCTCTCTTTCTCCCTCTTTCTTATAAGCCTCACATCTCCATCAAAATCATACTCAACTGTCAATTCATCCTCTCTCTCAATCTCAGGAATGCTCTCCATTTCATCTGGAAGAACTGACATGGAGTCAACATCCTTGAAAGCCACGTCATGGATCTTCGATGGTTTGAGTGCTGCTGTCGGACACGAATCAACACAGAAGTGGCAGAGAATGCACTTTGCATAGTCTATTCCTGGATAGAATCTTCCATCCTCATCTGGATACATCTGGATTGCATTTGCAGGGCATATGTGTGCACATCTAAAACAGCTTATGCACTTACCTCTCTCAAAGATAATTATTCCCCTGAAGTTATCGGGAAGCTTTCTTCTCTCCCTAGGATAATGAATTGTTATTGTTC
>WAJY01000197.1 GCA_015523645.1 Geoglobus sp.
CTCTATGAGTTCAAGCTCCGCTTCTCTCTGAGCCTTTTTGAACTCTCCTGTTGCCTTTCCAACACTTCTTGCAAGTTCAGGAAGCTTGTTTGCCCCGAATAAAAGCACAGCTATTACCAAAATTAAAAGAAGCTCGTTTGGTCCTATTCCTCCAATCATTTCATCCACCTCTTACTTGTCAACACCTTTGTCTACCACCTTATTTATATCTTTAACTCCAATTTTTTGTTCTGCCGATTCAATTAAAGATTTCTCCTTCATCTCCTCAAATTTCTTCAAAACATCATAATCAAGATTGTAGCCATACATCAATTCAAGCTCAAACTTTCTCTTTGCCTTGGTGTATTCACCATATAGCTTTCCGAGCTTTCTTGCCACATCCACCATGCTATCTGGTCCAAGAAGAATTAGTGCGAGAATGAGGATCAGTCCAAGTTCCCCCCAGCCAAACATCCTTTTTCTTTTATCCTGAAAGTTATTTAATCTTTTCCAGACTCTCAAACCTCTCTTTCGTGAAAATTATTTTAAACCTGAACAACCGAATTCAATCTGGAAAATGAAACTGATAATTGCGATAGACAGGGATGATGATCTTGGAAGGAAAGCAGGAATGAAATCTCCAGTTATAGGAAGAAATGAATGCCTTGAAGCTGCTACCCAGCTTGCCCTTGTGGATCCTGAGGATAGCGATGTAAATACAATCTTTGGGGCTTTAAAGATATACGATCAGCTGAAAAAATCCGGTGAGAGGGTTGAGGTTGTTATAGTATCTGGAGATGAAAACGTTGGGGTTATCTCAGACTCAAAAATCTCAGAACAGATTGATTATCTAAAGAAAGCAACCAAGGCTAGGAATGCTATTGTTGTAACTGATGGAAGCGAGGACGAGTTCGTTCTGCCAATAATATCCTCTAGATTTCAGATTGATGCAGTTGAGAGGGTGATTGTTAAGCAGAGCAAGACGATAGAGAGCACGTACTACCTCTTCAAAAAGATGTTTGAGGATCCCAAAATAGCAAAGGAAACTCTAATTCCCGCAGGAACGATACTGCTGATATTCTCAATATTCTCCCTCCTAGGGCTTTCAGAGATAGGATATGGTACCGTCATTCTCTTTTTTGGCATATACTTGATTCTAAAGGCATACGGAATGGATGATGCGATAGAGGAGTTCTTTTCCAACATAAAAAAGTCGTTGCTTGAGGGGAGATTCTCTTTCATAACCTACATCATTGCATTAATAGTGGTTATGGTGGGGCTGATTCAGGGAGTGAACAGCTTCTGGAAGCTTCTCAACCAGCCTGTAGCTGTTGGAGGTATTGTGCTCATAACCTCATTCATTTACGGAAGTTTGTGGTGGTTCATCGTTGCAGGAATAAGCATAATTCTAGGAAAGATATTTGACGCGTTCATCGAAAAAAGACCGATATCAAGATATGTCTCGATGATCTTCCTCCTTTTATCTGCTGGATTGATAATCTGGGGTGGCTCAGTTTACATAATTTCCACAACAGATGCTTACAAACACCTGAGAGAGGATGCGGTTTACTACTTTCTTATGTCAATTTTTGGAGGATTTTTGTCGGGATTTGTAGGCATAGTCCCCATCAGATACATGAAGCCCAAGAATACCTAGCTCCATTTTGAGTTCGCAAGCCTGACAGACCTGCTTTGGTGTTGGCTCCCCGCAAACCTTGCACCTCTTAAGCCTTATCTGCGGATACATGCTTTGGAGGCACGGAATCAACGCCTCAAAACTCCTCATAACAGAGTACTTCCTTCCAGGATACCTTTTTTCAAACTCATACAAAAAGTCTCTCACCACAGCTCTGACAGGAGTTCTGCTGTATGGACATTCATCAACCATCAAAGGCAGGTTGTTTATCAATGCATACAACACAACTTCCTTTTCATATACCTCCCTAAGTGGCTTTATTCTAACGATAAGCCCCTCTTGAACTTTAGACGGAACCAGTCTTGCAAGCCTCTCAATGTCAGATTGAAGGAAGTTGAGAAGGATGGTCTGAGTTTCATCATCCAGATTGTGACCCGTTGCTAGTTTGCTGGCAGAGAGTTCCCTTGCCTTTTTATTCAAAAGATATTTTCTGAAAACACCGCAGTAAGAACAAGGATTTCTCTCTCCCCTTTCTACCATTTCATCCAAATTCATGCCTATCTCTCTTTTAAAGCTGATCAGATGATGTTCTATGCTTAGATCCTTGCAAACACTCTTGGCTATCTTTACTGTTGGAGGTCTGTAGCCCTTGATTCCTTCATCGACCGTAATTGCTACAAGTTCTATATCCCTTCTCTCTCCGTAAAGCTTGCTGAGCACATGTGCGAGAACGATGCTATCCTTCCCACCACTTACGGCAAGGGCTATTCTCTCCTCCCTTTCTATCATCCTGTATTTTTTTATGCTTCTCTTTACCCTCTTAAGAAAATCGTTTAAAAAGTGTTTTTTACAGAGGTGCCTTCCTGAGTGTCTTTGGAAGTAAACAGCATCCCTACTGCAGTGAGAACACTTCACAAAAACTTGTTTATATCCCTTGTTTAAATAGATATGTGCATGATCTTGCTGAGGTTTACAAGAAGGTAGATTCGATGAGTGACTGTATAATGGGGGCAATTTTCAACAACATGTGGGACTTTGAATACGTCCCGATTCATGTTTTTGAGAGGGAATGCAGGTTTTCTCAGGAAAAGATTGAAGCTGTGTTGAAGAAGCTCTCAGATTTAAGGCTAGTTGAGAAGAAGATTGAGGAATACATCGGAGCCTCTTTCACCTTTAAGGGTCTCTCAATCTATTCCCTCAAAATGCTTGTGAAAAGGGATGTGATAGACATGCTCGGAAAGATCATGGGTGAGGGAAAGGAGAGCGTTGTCTACAATGCTCTCTCAAAGAGGCATGGAGAGGTGGTTGTAAAATTCCACAGGGTTGGATATCCGAGTTTTAAAAAAGTTAAAGAGAAGAGAAGCTATGGAACACTTCATCACACAGTCCTAACTGTAAGATCTGCGAAGAGAGAATTCACGGCATTGAAAAGGCTTTACGGCTATGCAAGCGTTCCAAAGCCTGTTGACTGGAAGGGGAACGCGGTTGTGACTGAACTCATTGATGGCATGGAACTAATTCACGTGAGGCTTGAGAATCCAGAGGAAGTTTTTGAGATGATTGTGGATGAGATAAAGAAGATGTATTTGAGAGGAATTGTGCATGCTGATCTAAGTCAGTACAACATTCTTGTCAACAAGAATGGACTTTGGATAATAGACTTCCCCCAGTTTGTAGATGCTGGGGAAAAAAATGCAGAGGAATATCTGAGGAGAGACGTTAACAACATTGTAACATACTTCAGAAGGGCTTATGGTCTGAAAAAAAATTTAAACCAAGTTCTTCAATATGTAATGGATAGGAAATGATAGTATTTGGTGTTGATGTGCTAAAGGGATCATCACGCTCTAGAACCTCACCCAAATACGCCCTCTATGTAGTTGAAAATGACAGGGAGTGGAGCAGAGAAGTGTCAAAAAACAGACTGCTTAGGTATGTTAGAGAGCACAAACCAGACTTCATAGCAACTGACAACATATATGAGCTTTTCAAGGACAAGCAGGATCTCATAAGCTTTCTGAAAACAGTTGAACCAAAGACAAAGCTCGTGCAAACAGCAGGCAAACATTCACTTTCCAAAATGGCTAAGAGATATGGTATTCAGATGGATCCAAAAAACCCGTTTGATGAAGCAAGAGCCTCGGCTTTGCTTGTAAAATATGGAGTTGGGGATGTCGTTTCTGTATTTGGAGACAGGACAATAATAAAGGTTTCAAGGAACAGAAGTCTTGGGAAGGGTGGATGGAGACAGAACAAATACAGGAGAAAGGTGCACAACTCTGTCAGGCATGTTTTTAGGGAGATAAAAAAGATACTAGATGAGAGAGGAATTGAATATGTTGAGGAGGTTAGAGAGGGATATGGTGGCTTGGCAAAAGGCATTCTTATCATTGAACAGCCTAGGGAGAATGTGCCCATAAACTCATTCAGACTCAAAGATGTTCAGGTTAGGGTTGAAGCCATTGAGAAGGAGAAAATAGAGTTTGTTCCATTGAGGAAACAGCAAACCTACACAATCGTTGGCATAGATCCTGGCACAACGGTTGGAATAGCAATTCTAGACTTGGAGGGAAATGTTCTTGCTGTTGAGAGCAAAAAGGGTTGGGGATACAGCGATGTTGTTGAATTTGCCCTCTCGTTTGGAAAACCTCTTATAATTGCAACAGACAAAAAATCGCCCCCAGAATACATACTGAAAATGAGAGCCTCTTTTAACTGCATTCTCCATTCACCAAAAGAAGACATTTCAGTTGAAAAAAAGAAGGCATTAACATCCAGGATCAAGTTGCTCAACGATCATGAGAGAGATGCCTTAGCCTCAGCAATAGATGCATACAACAGCTACAAAAACAAGCTGAAAAACATTGAAAAAAAGATACCTGAAGGTTTTGATGCAGATGAAATAAAGGCTGGCATAATTCGCGGACTCTCGCTGAAATCAATGCTTGAAAGGGCTCCAGCAAAGGAAGAAAGCGGGGAAGTAAAAATTGCAGAGCATGTAAGCATTGAGGAGATTAGAAGAAGGGATAGGATAATAGCGAAGCTAAAAAAAGAGAACGAAATTCTGGAGAAGAAGATAGATGAGCTTAAGAAGGAGATAGAGAGGCTCCAGGACAAGATATATTCAATATCAAGCGAGGAGCATAGAAGGCTTAGGGAGAAGAACATTATATCTTCACTTCAATCAGAGATTAAGGAGTTGAAAAAGGAAATCGCATTGAAGGATAGAAAGATAGTGGAGCTTGAGAGAAAGATAGATGAGATAAGAAAGGCTAGATTCCTCCAGCTGAAAGGATGGAGGATTGTAAAGTTACTCAGAAAGTTTACAAAGGATGAAATAGAGCGCGTCTCTTCCTCCTTAGGAATAAATGAGGGAGACATAGTGTTTATAGAGGACACATCTGGTGGTGGAGCCAATAACGCAAGGATGATAGCAAGAAAGGGAATCAAGGCAATCATAGTCTGCAAGGACATGTCCCACTACGCAAAGGAGGTCTTTGAGCTTGAAAAGATACCAGTAATAAGCTCTGAGAGACTAAGATTCATGATTCTGGATGATTATGCGCTTGTGCATTCTGAAGATCTTGAGAAAGAGCTTTTGAAAGCAAGGGAACTGGCAGAAAAAAGGAGTATTGAGAGAATAGAAAAGCTTATAGCAGAGTATAAGTCTGCTAGGAACAGGCTGATTTCCTAAATTAAAAGTTTAATATTGGCATGCTGTAATTCGATTCATGCTTGTCTATCTGTTTCTCGCTTACGCACCCACCCTCTTCATGCTTTGGTATGTTTATCACAAAGATAAGATTGAGCCAGAGCCAAAGCTTTATGTCATCATCACTTTCATCTTCTCCTCAACAGTATCTCCAGCAATATCTGCAGTGGTGGAATACTTCCTTCTCAGCCATTCACTCTTTGTTGCTCCATTTGTCGAGGAATTTGCAAAGTTTCTTGCAATACTCATACCATACAAAAGAGGGCAGATGGATGGTATAATGGA
>WAJY01000198.1 GCA_015523645.1 Geoglobus sp.
ATAATAAATAATTCATTAAATTTTTAAGTAAGGTTTCCTCACTTTCGTTGTTTCAAAGAGTTGAGAAACTCATCTACGGTTACTGCAGGAAGGGTTGTGGTTCTTATCGTGCCTCTGCTTGCAAGTTCAACCATAGCCTTCATAACGCTCAAGTTATCCTCAGCCTCAACTATGTTCACAAAATCATACTCTCCAAATACAACATACTGCTGTACAACCTTCACACCCATTTTTTCAAGCTCCTGATTTACCTCCTGAACCCTTTCAGGTCTATTTTTGAGGGTTTTCGCTCCCTCATCAGTCAACTTTGAAAGTATCACGTATATCCCCATAAACCTCTCACCGAGAAAATCTTGCTCATTAATAATTAAAAATCTTTTGATAGCTCATTAAAACCTTTCTAGCATTATGCAGGCATTCCTAAAAACGTTTATAATCTCTTTCGCTGTCCTTAAATTCAATGGAGAAACCTTCTGTTCATGTCACTCTGAGCAGAGATCTTTCACTTTTTGACATAACAATGGTTGGCATTGCTGGAATGATCGGTGCTGGAATCTTTGCCCTGACAGGAATAGCATCTGGAATTGCAGGTCCTGCAATATTGTTGGCTTTCTTTCTGAATGGTATTATTGCTACTATGACAGGAATAGCCTATGCTGAGCTTGGATCAGCCATACCACAGGCAGGAGGGGGTTACCTGTGGATAAAGGAGGCAATGGGAGATTATGCGGGCTTCATTTCCGGATGGATAGACTGGGCTGCCCACACAATAGCCTGTTCTCTCTATGCCGTTACTTTTGGAGCCTTTCTCTCCGAATTCATCGTAAGATTTGTTGGATTAAATCTTCCCCAGTCTGCAGTGGCAAAGGTGTCGTCTCTTTTAGTTGTGAGCTTTCTTGCATACGTTAATCTCATTGGGGTTAAGGAGAGCGGAAAGCTTGGGGGTGCGGTAACCCTCTTGAAGATCATAATTCTGATTGTATTTGCCCTATTTGGAATATCAAAGGCTCTAAGCTATCCAGACTGGACGTCTTCTTTCAGTCCTTTCATGCCAACTGGAATCTCAGGGGTTATGACTGCAATGGGTCTAACCTTCATAGCCTTTGAGGGATTTGAGATAATAGTCCAAAGCGGTGAAGAAGTCAAGAATCCAGAGAAAAACATACCTATTGCTATAATAATCTCTCTCTGGGTTGCGGTTTCAATCTACATTCTGGTTGCCTTCTCCCTTCTTGGAGCTGTTAAAGCAGGTATTCCAAGTTGGATGTATCTTGGGAAGCTTGGAGAGTTTAGTCTTATAAGGGTTGCAGACAGCTTCATGAGGTTTGGTGGATTGATGATCATAGCTGGTGGTTTGATATCAACTGTGAGTGCGATGAATGCAACTATCTACTCTTCTTCAAGAGTAATCTTTGCTTTGAGCAGAAGTGGATATCTCAACAAAAAACTATCTGAGATTCACAAGAAAACAAAAACTCCTCATTTTGCAATTCTTTTGAGCTATTCAATTATAGCAATTGCCTCTCTAGCCCCAATCTCATTCGTTGCAGGTGCTTCAAGCTTAATGTTCATCCTTTTGTTTTTGACGGTTAATCTAGCATTGATAATTCTCAGGTTTAGAAGACCGGACTTGAGGAGGACATTCAGAGTGCCCCTAGTCCCATTCATACCCCTAATAACTATAGCATCTCAAATTGTCATATCTTACTACCTTGTGACAAATCTTGAAAACGGAATCTTCCTTCTTGGAATGGTGATTGGCTGGGTTTTTTTGGGATCCTTGATGTACTATGCCTATTCTGAAAAAGAAATGGAAAAGAGGGTTGAAAAGGAGATAAAAACCGTTTACAAGGAGGTTCCCATTGTAGAGGGGAAGTTCAGAATTCTCGTTCCAATCGCAAATCCTGTTATCGCCAAGAAGCTTGTAAAGCTTGCAGAAATGATAGCTGAAAGGAGAGAAGGGGAGGTAGTGATATTGAATGTTGTTAAACTCCCCCTTCAAACACCTGTCACAGCCAGAGTAAATGCTGTGAATGAGGCAAAGGAATTTGTCTCACAGCTTGTATCAAGCCTGAACGTTTCAGCTGGAGGTATAGTCAAGGTTGGGCATTACATAAGTGAGGCGATTCTAAATGCTGTTGATGAGCTAAAGCCTGACTTGATTGTTATGGGATGGAGAGGCAGAACCTTCAGAAGGGATGCTGTGCTGGGAAGCACGATAGATCCTGTTGTTGTGAAGGCTAGGTGCGACGTTGCTATAGTCAGATTCAAAGCTGGGAAAGAGCTTGAAAAATTCAGAAGAATTTTGATTCCAACAGCAGGTGGACCGCATGCAAGGCTTGCATGTGAGCTTGCAAGAGATCTAGCTTGTGTTGAAGATTGCGAGGTAAAGCTAGTATTTGTTGGAAAAAGCATAGAGGATGAGAAAAGGGCTAAGAAGGCTTTTGAGGAAGTGTCAGATGTTTTTGATAAAATCAATGTGGTTTCTGAATTCCATATATCCAAAGATCCTGCCAAGAAAATTGCTGAGATTTCGGAGGATTATGATGCGGTCTTTGTTGGGGC
>WAJY01000199.1 GCA_015523645.1 Geoglobus sp.
TCATAGAGCAGCAGGAAGAACTGGAGTTGGAGCGATAATGGGAAGCAAGATGTTAAAGGCAATAGTTGTTGGAGGGGAGCTTAAGCCAGAGGTTGCAAAGCCAGATGAATTCAAGGAGGAGACAAAGAAAGCTCTCGAAAAGATAAAGCAAAACCCAGTCACTGGAGAGGGATTGCCAAAATACGGAACTGCTGTTTTAGTCAACATAATCAATGAGAGTGGAGCTTTGCCATATAAGAATTGGCAGTATGCATATCATGAAAAAGCCAATGAGATTAGTGGTGAAACACTGGCTGAGAAGTATTTGGACAGAAACCACGCCTGCTGGGGGTGCTCGATAGCGTGTGCAAGGGCAACGTCCGTTAAAAGCGGTGCGTTTCATGTTCTGAATTCTGAAGGTCCAGAATATGAGTCGATATGGAGCCTTGGAAATGACACGGGAGTTATAGACCTTGAAGCCGTGATAAAGGCAAACCACCTGTGTGATGAGCTTGGCTTGGATACAATCTCAATGGGTTCTTCAATAGCATGTGCAATGGAGCTATATGAGAAGGGGAAGATAACGCTTGAGGACACCCAAGGCATAGAATACAACTTTGGAAATCCTGTTGCTTTGGTAGATGGCGTGTGGAAAACTGCTTACAGGATTGGAATAGGAAAGTACATCGCTTTAGGATCTGAAAGAATGGCAGAGATGTTCGGTTTGGATGTTGCGATGACTGTGAAGGGTCTTGACATGCCAGCCTATGATCCGAGAGGCATAAAGGGAATCGGTCTTACATATGCAACCGCTAACAGAGGTGGGTGCCATGTCACGGGCTATACTGTAAGCCCAGAAATAATAGGTCTCCCAGAGAAAATTGATCCTCTTAGTTATGAAGGAAAGGCTAGTTATGCAAAGATATTCCAGGACTTCACATGCACAGTCAACTCAACCGTCAACTGCCTATTCACAACTTTCGCTCTTGGAGCAGATGACTATGCTGGCTTGCTTTCAGCAGTGACAGGCTGGGATCTGAAGGCAGAGGACATACTGACGATTGGAGAAAGGATATACAACCTTGAAAGGCTGATAATAAACAAGTTTGGATTTGATGGAAAACACGACACTTTGCCAAGAAGACTGTTTGAGGAAGGACTTCCAAATGGACCGACAAAGGGACAGGTTGTTGACAGAGAACAGTTCGAAAAAATGAAGGAAGAGTACTACAAACTCAGAGGCTGGGTTGATGGAAAGCCCACTGAGGAGAAGTTGAGAGAACTTGACATACCATAACTTTTTATTTTCTAACCTTTTTTTCTTTAATTGATGAAAGTTCAGTTTGAAATCACTACCTCGTGCAACCTGAGCTGCGAGTATTGCTTTAGAAAGAGGGAATTTAGCTTTCATGCAAGCGAAAGCATTGCTGAAAAGCTGGCAGATTTTGACGAAATTGTTGTTTATGGGTATGGAGAACCCTTACTCTATCCAAACATCAAAAAAACCCTTGAAATGTTCAATGGAAAGATACTGCTAAGCACAAATGGAATGATTGATGAGAACTTTGACGAGATTCTGGCAATTGTTGACAGGGTTGGGATTTCAATGGACTTTGATGCGAGGCATAGAAAGGGTTTGATTTTCAGAAAACTTGAAGAAAAGCTTAAAAAAGCTGGAGAGAAGGCAGTTGCACAGATTGTAATTACAAAGGACAACATCAAGCATCTCAGCGAGCTTGTGGAGATTTCTGCTGTTAACGGAGCTGGCATTCAGCTTACAAATGTTGTTGCCGGAGACAGAGAGATGTACGAGAAAGCTCTTTATTTTGAGAGTAGCAGGTTCTGTGTAGAGGCTGTTAGAGACGTTGGAAGTGACTTTGTGCTATCAGCCATCAAGGACTTCAGCAAGGGAGGCGGGAAAAAGGCTGAGGAGTATAGGAGATTGCTGAGAATGATCTATGGAGAGGGATATTCCATAAACATTCCCTACATAGTCGAGTCGAGGGAGAGAATTGAGACTGCAAGAAAGGCTGAAAAGATTGTGGAGAATGCTGAAAGTATAGCCAGAAGCTATGGTGTTGAATTTGAGAGAGCCGAATTCTTTGGAGACTGGAAAAACAGGGAATGTCCCTACGAGGACATGTTTTTTGTGAGATTCGATGGCTTAACTTCCACCTGCATGTTGTTCGCTTACTCTCACAATGAGTTTGTCAACGAGCATAGCAAGAATGTGAACAGCTTTCATCTCGGAAACCTAAAAGAGCTGGAAGTTGATGATGTCCTGGAAAATCTTGATGAGTTCAACAATCTCAGAAAGTCTCTCTCAAAGAATTTTCCATGGTGTGCTGACTGTCCACACGTTTCGGGATGCTGGTATGCCAAGCAGAACATAGATTGCTATGGAAATGAGCTGTCTTGCTCTGAATGCTTGTATAGCGCTAAAATATCGAGGTGTCTTCTATAAAGATTTATTCTGCCATTCCATATCTGGAAATTCTCGAACTTATCAGAGAGGTTCTTGAAGAACTGAAGATACCCTACAACCCTGCAAAGGATGGATTTCACAGTGAGGCAGGGAGGATATCCATCAAGGCTGTTAAGACAAATTTTTTTGGGATTGTTGTATACGAGATCGATCTACCAGATGTTGTTGGCAAGTCTCTGAGAGAGAAGATAAGGTATAAGAGAGCTGGTGGATAGGAGGTAGGATTTATGTATGCCGAGAGTGGTGGAAGATTATGTGCGAATCGAAGGTTGTTTTGAGAAAAGGAGAAGAGGAAGAGGTTGTGATGGAAGATGTTGTCAGAATTGAAGTTGAAAATGGAAAGATTAAAATGTGGGGGATTCTTGGAGATTATGAAGAAATTCGTGGAAGAATTCAGTTGATAGACTTCAGAAACCACAGAATTTTTGTGGAGGGAGAGGAATGAGGATTAAGGTTGCGATAAACGGATACGGAACAATTGGAAAGAGAGTTGCCGATGCTGTCAATTTGCAGGATGACATGGAGGTTGTAGGGGTGACAAAAACGAAACCAGATTTTGAGGCGAAAATAGCGCTTAAAAAATACCCGCTTTATGCCGCTCTACCGGAGAGAGCTGAGACTTTCGAAAAAGCTGGACTGAAAATTGATGGAACAATTGAGGATTTGCTTCACAAGGCAGACATTGTTGTTGATTGCTCTCCCGGAAAGGTCGGAGCAGAGAACAAAGCTCTTTATGAAAAAGCTGGAGTTAAGGCAATTTTTCAGGGTGGAGAGAAAGCTAATGTTGCCGAAACCTCTTTTAATGCACTAGCAAACTACAACAAGGCTGTAGGCAAGAATTTTGTGAGGGTTGTGAGCTGCAACACCACAGGCTTAGCGAGAATCATAGCAGTTTTGAAAGACATCTACAGCCTGAAAAAGGTTAGGGCTACAATGATAAGGAGGGTTGTTGATCCAAAGGAAGACAAGAAGGGGCTGGTTAATGGAATAATGCCTGATCCTGTTAAGCTCCCATCCCATCATGCTGAGGATGTTAAAACTGTGATTCCTGATGTCAGCATAGTCACAACCGCGTTCAAGGTTCCAACAACCCTGATGCACTTGCACAGCATTGCAATTGAGATGGATGGAAAAGTTGAGACCGAAGATGTTGTGTCGATATTCGAGGAGGAGCCAAGGATAATGCTATTCTCTGGAGAGGATGGATTTACATCAACAGCGAAGATAATCGAGTTTGCCAGAGAATACAGGATGAGATATGACTTGTTTGAAAATGCAGTATGGAGAGAGAGCATAAACTTCCATGATGGCGAGCTTTACATAACTCAAGCCATCCACCAAGAAGCCATAGTTGTTCCAGAAAACATTGATGCAATAAGAGCAATGTTTGATCTTGCAGACAAGCAAGAGAGCATGAAAAAGACAAACAGAGCGCTTGGGATCATTTGATCATGCAACAAAAACATTAGGTTGATTTCTGATACCAGATCATTCAACTTGAGCAATTAAACTGCAAGAAATGGAAAGATTAAATTTCGGGCTAATTGCAATTCCCAAGCTATTTTCTCAACTTTCAGCATCTCTCAATCTTATGTACTCTTTCAGCATCTTTTCATAATCCTCTCTGCTCAAATTTCTGTCGAAAAACTTAGAAGGAGGTTTACCGTATCCAATTCCCTCCCTTCTATTGAACTCCCAAGCCATGGTATGTATTTTGTGTCCGATTTTCTTCAGCTTTTCAATCTCATATCTTCTGCCTGTGGTAATCTCAAGAAGTCTTGCCACATCCTCCCAGCCCATGCCAATCTGAGGAAGGGTTAGAAATCTGCAATAAACCAAGCTGTCAACAACGGCATAGAAGTCCTCAAGCTCCTTTACAAGCCTTGCCTGTCCCTCAGGCGAGTATCTGTCAAGCAGACCTGCAAGATTTGGGCGATAAGCACAGCTCCTCATGTGACAGGCTCCTCTTGGAGATGTTGAATAAGCCAGAGCGACACCAAACAAACCCCTCGGATCGTATGCTGGAGGTTCAAGTCCGTTCACATGAACACCCTCAACCCCAGTCTTTTTCTCCATCCTGGCAACTCCTTCAGCAAGTAAATCTCCTATCCCTTCCCTGAATGCTATCTTTCTAATAAGCTCAACAAATTTCTCACCTTCTCCAAATTCAATCCTCTCATCAATCTTTCCTAGTTTGCTCAGCTTTATCGCAAAGCCTATAACGTTTCCTGCAGTAATCGTATCAATTCCGAACCTGTCTGCTAGCTCGTTTGCCTTGATTATGGACTCGAGATCTCTATTGCCAAGGAGCGTTCCAAATGCAAAAAGAGTTTCATATTCTGGACCCTCAACCTCAGAATTTTCAACTCTGCTTATCCTGCCACATGCAACTCTGCAGGCAAAACATGCATTTTTCCTGACAAAGTACTTCAGCATAGCCTCGGCATCAATATCCTCGGTATCAAATTCTGATTCATTCCAGTACAATGAGGGCAGGCTTTTTGCCTTGTTCACAACCCACATGATGTTTGGTGTGCCGTAGTTTTGTAATGCTGATAGATTGGAAATCACCTTATCTTTGAGAAACTCCTCAAACTCACTGCTCGTTTTAGACTTTCCATCTCCCTTGAAAACTATTGCTTTAACTTTTTTCGAGCCTAAAACTGCCCCACCTCCAGCTCTTCCAAACTGTCTTCCTTTTCTGTGAGTTATGCAGGCAAATCTGACAAGATTTTCCCCCGCTTGCCCTATTGAGATTACCTCCCCACCCTCATCTTTCTTAAGGATTCTTTCAGTTTCAAAGGTGTCCAATCCCCAGAGATGGCTTGCATCTTTGATCTCAACACTGCCATTCTCTACAGCAATGTAAACAGGTTTTTCGCTCTTACCAGTTATCATGAGAAAGTGAATTCCTGTTAAAGCCATCTCATGTGGTGCAAATCCTCCGCACTGGCTCTCACCAAAACCTCCTGTTAAAGGAGATTTGAAGACTGCCGTCATTCTTGAAGCTCCACTCAGTCTGAAGGCATTGGCTGGACCGACAGCGAAGATTATAGCATTCTCTGGAGACAGCGAATCAATCTTCGGAGGAAGATTCATCAAAAGTTTTGTGGCAATCCCCTTCCCACCAATCAGCTCTTTTTCATCCCTTTCATCAATCTTCGAAATTTTGATGGCATTTTTGCTCAAATCGACAACTGCAAGGTTCATGGAGAATAGATGGGATGGAGTAATAAATAAATGATGCGCTCAAAATCTTAGAGATTTAACCAATGGATTTGTCATTGACAAATGCTTAAATATTCTCCTAAAAACTTTGAGACGAGATAACCTTCTAAAATTTACAATTTGAC
>WAJY01000200.1 GCA_015523645.1 Geoglobus sp.
AGAATGAGATATTCTGATCTCCAAAATGTTCTTGAAATTTCTCCAGCAGGTTTAACTAAACTCCTAAATAAATTACTGTCTCTTGATCTGATAAAAAGAGAAGTGGAACAAGATAGGTCTACATATTACTATTTAACAGAAAAAAGTGAAAATATTTTACGAGAAATCTTTTACAAAAGTGTCTTAGATAATTTTATAGCACTTATGAAATTTGATCATGAAGAAGCAAAGAGACTTTTAGATGAGCTGGTCAATCAAATAGGGGTGAGAGAATGAACTTCTGCCCTGTTTGCGGTTCTAATGTCATCTATGTTGCAGGGAAGGGTTTGAGTTATTGTAAAGCATGTGGGTGGAGGAGTGATGAATGACAGCAAATGAACTAACTCTTGAAAAAGCAAAGGATTTGACGATATTATCTTGCTGGATGTTCATTATTTCATTACTTTTCGGTCTATGGGCTTATAGTGAAGGAGATCAGCTCAGTGGAATCCTTTTCATGAGTATTTCGGCCATTTTGTTTCTGTATTTTGTGGTGTATTCTGTTATATATTTTGATGGGAGGAGTGATGGGTGATGCCGAGGAGAAGAAGATTTTTGAGAGCCTGGCATTTAGAGAGAATTAACACAGTATCAAGAGGATTCACTATTGATAAAAGAGTGGATGAAATGATAAGAGAGATGGCTGAGGTGTATGATACTACTAAATCGGCTATAGTTGAAATGGCAGTTAAGAGACTTTATTCTTCTTTTAAGAAAGAGGTGGATGAATAATGGTTCACGAGGGACAGATTGCAGAAATTTATGCTAAAGTATATACAGAATATGCACAAAATCCGGATATGTCCCGTAAGGTTAGAACAACAATTTCTATTGATGAGAGAATAAAAATGGTGGCAGATTTGTTAGGGCTTAATATGTCTCAGATTGCAGAAAATGCAATTTTAGAGGAAGCAAAAAGGAGAATTGATGTTTTTGAGAAAGCATACCTGCTGGATGATAGTAGCCCCGCCCGGATTCGAACCGGGGTCGCCGGATCCAGAGTCCGGCAGGATTGACCACTACCCCACGGGGCTTCGAAAATTCAAAATCTTGGCTGTTTATCAAGATTATGGTTGGCTTGTCAAATCCTCTTGAAGTAAACAGGGATGTCTCTTTCGTATTTTATGATGAGCATTTCATCAATAAGCTTGGGTTTCATCACACACGCCCTAATCTTCACTCCAGAGTCAAATGCCCTTCTCAGCTCTCTTGCAAACTCAGGATGAGTTTTAAAGTTTGGCATAAAAAATCTTGCATCCTCCCTCATCACAAGAAACAAGACCATTCCACCGTACTTTTCAATAATCTTAACATGCTTGACACCTCTTGCTGTAGGTGCATCTGGAAAGAGAGCAACGGAGTTTAGGACAAGAGTGCAACCCTTCACTTCAACCAGTCTTTCAGCTCCATCTCTCTCAACCAGAAGGTCTATTCTGCTTCCATCCACCAAAACTTCCCTTCTGATAATTTTATATCCCTCTTTCTCAAGAATTTCATTGGCAAGTTTGGTATGCAATGAGGAATTCACAACAACAGGCACATCTCCATCGCATATCACAAAAACTTCATAGCTGGTTTTCTCTCTTCTCTTTCTTTTGACAAAAACTCTGTTTCCCTCCTTCATGAGTTCAGACAACCTGCCAGAATCTCTTAAATGTGCTCTCTCAGTGTTGCCCTCAATCTCCACTTCCAAAACAAATCTGTTCAGTCTCTTCAAGAGCTTACCTTCAACAAGTCCATCTATCCTCACAGTGAATTGTCTCTTCCTAATTTTAAATAATCTTTTTAGCTGAAGTTTAAGCAGGATCAATGTTTAGGGCAACCTCTATCTCCCTGAAAAATTCATCGTTTTTGATAATCTCCTCAATCTCCTTTCTTTTAACCAGCCTGAATCCTGCAATTCTACCTCCAGACTTCTCTATTTTTTTGATGTAATATTTTCCATACCTCTTTTCATCCCAACCACCATAAACAATCACAACAAATACCTTCTTTCCCCGAAGCTTTCCCGCCTTAATCAAGGATGTAATCGGGGGGCAGTTGAAAGTCCATTTCGGAAAGCAGAGCACAATTAAATTACAGGGTATTTCCAAATTTCTTATTGGGAAACCTAATTCAGGGATGAAGGAAAGAAAGAGCCATCCGAGATAAGGAAGCTTAATTCTAGGTTCAACGCTCATAATCTCTGCTTTAAGTCTTCTGCCTATCTCTTCTGCCACAGCCTTGCTTTTTCCAGTGAATGAAAAGTAAACCACACACACTTTCTTGCCTCTTTCTCCACCCAAATTCCTCACCTGGCGTTGAGAATTGTTATGCAAACTCAGAGAGAAAGAAGTATAAATCCTCCATATACAGCAGCCAAAACAAAAAGCCCCATTGTCAGGTTGTTTATCAGCCTCTCCCTTCTCCCACCAAAATTTGTGTCAAGAAGTATTGCCCTCAATCCATTGAATCCGTGGAATGAAGCAGAAACCAAAAATATCCAGTAAAATGCCTTTATAGCTGGATTTGAAAGTCTCTCGATTACCATTGAGTATTCAAGAGCATGTTCAGAAATCATGTGGGTTATGTAGAGGTGAAACACCACGAATCCAAGAAGGAGCAAGCCTGTTAACATTTGGAGAATCCATCCAACTGGCTCTAAAACTCTTTTTGTGTGGGATATGCTCATAAACTCACCTCACAACATATGTGTACATCAGGTAGGTGCTGTATATCCAGAATATGAGTGTCAGAAGTGTCATCAGGTATATTAAAGCTCTTCTAACCTCGTAAAATAGTCCAAACTCATTCAGAACAACTCTGAATCCGTTGAAAGCATGATAGAATGTTGCTAAAAACAGCAGAGAGTCCAAGGGAAGCGTCTCGGGTTTTACAGTTGTTGAGATAAAGGCTGTGTAAAGACTTTCTCCAAACCTCAAGGATGTAAGAAAGCCAAGGTGGAGTATGAGGTAGATCAGCAACACAATCCCAGTAATTCTGTGAAAAGAGTAGGCAATGCTGTTGACAGACCTTCCCCTTATAGCAAACCATTTCCAAACTCTCTCCATTTTCATCACCTGAAAAGGCTTTTTATCAGGTTTATGGCAGATTCTATTCTCATCTTTTGAATTGCCTTTGCAGGTTCAACATTTTTCGGACAAACCTCACTGCATTCCGCATTGAAATGACACCTCCAAATGCCCTCAGAACCTGAAACTAAAGATATCCTTTCCTTTTTCCCCTCATCCCTGCTGTCTGCACAGAATCTGTAGGCTGAGGTTAATGCAGCAGGTCCGAGATAATCATTTCTCGTGGCAGAGGCTGGGCATGCTGAATAACATGCTCCACACTTTATGCATAAGGCAAAGTTATAGT
>WAJY01000201.1 GCA_015523645.1 Geoglobus sp.
AGACTGAAGAATTTAGCCAGATACATAGCCGAAAGCAAAATAGATCTGCTTCTAGCCCCAGTATGGCTTCCAGGAATAAACGACAGGGACATAATAGACATCATAGAGTTCGCCATTGAAATAGGAGCCGGAAAGAGGTGGCCACCACTTGGAATTCAGAAGTACATAGCATACAGAGGGGGAAGAAAGCTGAAGAAAGTTATGAGCTTCAAGAAATTTTATGATGAACTTAGGAAACTGGAAAGGGAGTATGGAATAAAGCTCGTGCTCAGTCCGAAGGACTTTGGCATTGAGAAGAGAAAAAGAATACCCTTAGAGATAAGCAAGGGAGAGGTTTACAGAGCAAAGATTATTGCTGATGGCAGGGGATTTGGTGAGAAAATAGTTTCTGTAAAGAATAAAGCTGTGACTGTTGTAACAAACAAGAGGGTAGGTGAATACGTAAAATTCAGGATAACAAGAGCAAGAGACGGGCTTTACATGGGAGAGGAGATATGAAGCACATAGAATTCAAGGGAAAGTATGCTGAAAAAATCCTTAAGGGGGAGAAAACCGCGACAATCAGGAAAAGGGTATATGTGAAGCCAAATGATGTTGTTTTTGTGCACAGTGGCGGCAAGATAATAGGAAAGGCGAGAATAAAGGAAGTCAGACAGATAAACATTCAAGATCTGGATCATGAACTGGCAAAAAAGGAGGGGTTTGACAACACAGAAGAATTGATTGATGAGCTAAGAGAATACTACGGGGAAGGAAAGGATCTCTATTTGATCGAGTTTGATTTTGAGCCATTCGATGAGCCTTTAGATCCTGAAAAAATGTATTACGACGGAAGTTCTCTTTCAGAGATAGCAAGAAAGGCTTTAAAACTTGATAGCTTTTCAGAGGATGAGAAGAGAATTTTGGAGTTATTTTTAAAGACAGGAAGTATAAGGAAAACAGCTTTCAGGCTTGGAGGTTTATCTAAGAGGGGTATTGTCAGAAAAACAATAAGAAAGGCTTTTAAAGCAGTTAGGGAGAAAGAAAGCTAAAAAACAAAAAGGAAAAAAGCTATTGCATAGCTGTAGGTTATTTGCAAGCAATCTTTCGAGAAAAATCAAAAGCTTTAATAAATAAGATTTGCAAGCCAGCTTCATGAACCTGATATTTCTCGGTCCTCCCGGAGCGGGCAAGGGAACACAGGCAAAGAGGATTGTTGAAAAATACAAGATACCCCAGATTTCAACAGGGGATATGTTCAGGGAGGCTGTGGCAAAGGGCACAGAGCTTGGAAAAAGGGCAAAGGAGTACATGGATAGGGGTGAGCTTGTTCCTGATGAGGTTGTGATAGGCATTGTGAAAGAGAGGATTTCTCAGAAGGACTGTGAGAGAGGTTTTATATTGGATGGATTTCCAAGAACGATAAGACAGGCAGAAGCTCTGGATGACATGCTTGAAGAGATGGGAAGAAAAATTGATGCCGTGCTCAATCTTGTAGTTCCTGAGGAGGAGATTATAAAGAGAATAGTTTACAGAAGGGTTTGCAAAAGCTGTGGTGCAGTTTACAATCTGATTTACAGTCCACCAAAGGTTGATGGGACTTGTGACAAATGCGGTGGAGAGCTATATCAGAGGGATGACGACAAAGAGGAGACTGTAAGGGAGAGAATGAGGGTATATCGCGAGCAGACCGAGCCCCTGATAGAATACTACAGCAAAAAGGGCATTGTTTTCAACATAGACGGGAAAAAGGATATTGAGGAGGTTTGGAAGGAGATAGAGAAAGTCCTTGAGAGAATCAGATCCTGATTGAAACTTGAGACTCCCCCTCTCTTTTTCCACCAATCCATTGGTGAACGATCTCAATAACTTTGATGTTCTTTCTAAGAAAATGGTCTCCATTCTCAACCTTAACAAACTTCTTCGGTTTTCTTGAATGCCTAAATAGCCTTTCGCCATGAGAAAAAGGCACGATCTCATCCCTCACTCCATGAATTACAATTACATCTCTCTTCGGCTTTGCATTCAAAGGAGCGATGGTTTGAAACTCATCAACAAACGTCCTTTTGAACGTTTCATAATCTCTAATTCCTTTTAACGTGCCCTTTAAAATCGCATTTGAGTAGATAGCTTTCAGAGAGAATTCATCAAAGATCTCGAAGCTGAATGGGGAGGAGATTATGGAATAGCTTCCAGCATTCTCCAAATTGTAGGCTACAACACCTCCCATGCTGAAACCAACAACGTGAACCTCTTCAAAGTTCGATGCTATGTTTTCCAGATCTTCAAGCCATGATAGGAGGCTAAATTCCCCTTTGCTCTTTCCTGTTCCAGAAAAATCAAATGCAATAGCTGGTATGCCTCTTTTAGAGAAAAACTCGGCAATAGAATCGTAGCTTTTATCCAGGGCAGATCCTGCTTCATAAGGCAATCCATGGCAGATTACAACAACAGTATCAACATTCAGCCTTGAAAAATTTTTTCCAAAATTCAGATCAATCTTCATTTAAGTCCCACAAGCTTTTCAAGCTCTTCAAGATCTTTTTCAAGCTTCTTAATCTCCTCCTTCTTTCTCTCAACCAACTCCTTAACAATATCCTTTATATCAAGGCTTAGCTTGTAGCTTTTGAGAGGTCTGCCCTTACCCTTCTTCTTTATCTCCTTCTCCTTAATCCATCCAAGACTCTTGAGATCCTTCATTGCAAGACTAACTTCTGGCTGTCTGAGGTTTGCCTCTCTCTCTATATCCCTAGATATTGCCTCTCCTGCTTTTGAAAGGTGAACAATGACCCTAGCTATATTCCTGTTTAAACCAGCCTCAGCAAGAAGTTCGACGAGTCTGTCATCTTTGGAGCTTAATTCCATAATATCACCACATTATTATTTACCTTGATGATATAAATATTTTACTATTTATTGAATTATTCAAAAAAAGGTAAAATAAAGCAAATGCGAAATGCTTTTTACCGATGGTTTCAATTGAGAAAAGATGAAGGTTCTAGCACTTGGCGGCTCAATGATTTTTGGAGATCTAAGCTATGAGAGGGTGAAGAGTTATGCAGATGTGATAAACAGTCACAGGGATAAGCTCGCAATTGTTGTTGGAGGAGGTAAAATCAGCAGGGAGTTCATAGAAATTGCAAGGAAATTCGGGGCGGATGAGGCGAGTTGTGACATGCTGGGGATAGAAATTACGAGGCTGAATGCAAGGCTCTTCAGCCTTGCCTTGAATAATTGCTCACCGGAAATCCCCCATGACTTCAGAGAGGCAAAGATTCTCCTTAACATCTACGAAAAAATTGTAATGGGCGGAACATTTCCCGGACATACAACAGATGCAACATCAGCCCTGCTTGCAGAGTATCTTTCGGCTGAACAGCTTTTGATTGCCACATCAGTTGATGGAGTTTACTCTGAAGATCCTGTAAAAAATCCAGATGCAAGGAGGTATGCGGAGCTTACTGCAGACGAGCTTGTTGAAATCGTTTCTCGGAATGAGTTGAGGGCTGGAAGCTCAAGTGTTGTTGACCTTCTTGCAGGCAAGGTAATCCAGAGAAGCAGAATCCCAACAATGATATTCAAGGGCACCCCGGAGATCGTTAAAAAAGCTTTGAGAGGAGAGAGAGTCGGAACCATCATTCTTCCCTAATCTCCCATTCCTCCTCTCCTCCACCTCTCCTTCCTGAGAGCAGAAAGAGAACTACACCTGCTATGACAAGAACAAAACCAGCTATAACATAGGGATTCACCCTTGTTGTATCGCTCTTAAGCCTTGGCTCTTGGGTTTTTATCTCAGGTGGCTTGTATTCGGCACTGAACCTTATTACAGTGTCTTTCTTTATCTTTTCTGCCTTGTATACGTCAAAAACCTGTCCTCTATCGTTTCTTATCTGCGTTTCCTTAGAAAATTCAGAAGGAACGCTCACTGATATTTCAACTGGACTTATTATCCTCACCCTCTCTGCGGGATAGTCAATCACAATTTCAGGATTTGTGGAGAGGAAATAACGATAGGCTAGCCATACAAAACCCTTTGGTGGAACGGTCAAATTTCTAATGATTATTTTCCCCTCACCCTCTTCAATACCCTCATAAAAAACCCCTGACTGTGCCAGAGTTGTCTCATTAACAACAACATGCCTGGCATTTTCCGGAATTTTTTTAACAAGATCAGAAGAAAAGTAGACTTCAGCAGTGTTTGCCAGATTTATGACCTCCATAATAACAAAACTCCCGTTTTGATAGCCGAGAATGTAGTGCATGTCCTGTATCCTGAAAACCCCGGCATCATCTGTTGAGGTGAAATTCACAACAAGACTTTCATTTTCAGGTATGACAATGCTCCCGACAAACTGCATTCCCTTGTAAGTGACAATGATATGATAACTGCCATTTGGCATATCATCCAGTCTTATCACACCACTCTCAACGCTTATGTTTTTTGCGTAAGAGGTGTTGTTTATTGGAATTATCCTGACAGAGACTTTTCCACCCTTATAACCATCTATTTTTATTTCAAAAGCCTGAACTGATGAAATTATGAGCATAATTGCAATTAATGCAAATATGACCCTCATAACGCCCATTTTTTCGAAATGTATATAACATTTGCTGAAAAGCAATTATCCATGGCAGAGGTATTTTTCACACCTGCAGATGTTGACGTTGTTGAGCCAGAGAAGTGGTACCAGCCTGAAAAAAGCCTTGTTTTCAGACTTGAGAGGCTCATTGACGAGAGCGGAATCCTAGACAACATCTCCTCAGGAGACGTTGTTGCTGTGAAAACCCATTTTGGCGATGTTGGAACAACAAAAACCGTGAGATCACTCTTTATAAGAAAAATTGTTGAAAAAATTAAAGAGAGAACGGACAGAATTTTCGTAACAGAGACAACAGGATTAGGAATGACAAGAAAGAGAAACACAGCTATTGGAAGAATCGAGATTGCTGAGGAGAACGGATACACTTCCCAGACTGTTGGAGCGCCAATAATAGTAGCAGACGGAATACTGGGTTTTGACAGCGTAAAGGTTGTTCAGAACGTGAAACATTTGAAAGAGGTGTATGTTGCAAGAGGCATTGCAGAATCCGACTTTGTTCTTGCAGTGACTCATTTCAAGCTTCACATGAGGGGCGGAATAGGGGGAAGTCTGAAGAACATTGGTGTTGGATGCGTTACAAAGACAACAAAGTATGACATTCACCTCTCCTCAACACCCCAGATTGAAAGGGAGAGATGCACAGAGTGCATGAAGTGTGTTGAGATCTGCATGTTCAATGCGATAGAGGATTTTAGAATTATAGAGGAGAGGTGCATGAGGTGCCTTGGATGTTATGAAGTTTGCGAGGTTCAAGCCATAAACATCGGAAAATGGTTGAGTGGAGAGGATATAGCAGAAAGAATTGCCGAATCTGCCAAAGCAGTCATAGAGACCGTTGGAAAGGACAACTTTGCATACCTAAATTTTGCGATAGACATAACCCCTCACTGCGACTGCCATCCATACAGCGGAATATCTCAGGTTTCGGACATAGGCATATTTGCCTCAAATGACATTGTTTCAATCGATAAAGCGTGTTTTGATGCCTACTTGAGAGAGAACATATCTCCAAGAGCGCTTGTCAAGGAAAGAATCTGGGAATGGACAAAGCCTGAGAGATTGCTTTCTTATTCAGAGGAGCTTGGCATAGGTGAGAGAAGGTATAATGCAAAAGAGGTGACTTGAAGGTTTATGTATTTCATCATTTTCAGGCTCAACAGAGACAAGGAGATACAGGTTGGGAAGCTCGGAAAGATAGAATTCAAAAAGGGCTATTACGTTTATGTTGGTTCTGCAAAAAAAGGGTTTGCCAAAAGGATAAGAAGACATTTCAGGAGGGACAAGAAACTTTACTGGCATGTTGATTACCTTAGCATGGAGGCGAATGCCATCGAAGCCTTTAGATGCAAGACCGATGAGCACAAAATAGCTGAAATTGCAAGTCAGTTCATGGAGGGGATAAAGGGGTTTGGAAGCTCAGACTGCAGGTGTTACTCCCACCTCTTTTACTCTGAGAGCTATCCAAAGGAATTCATAGACCATGCGAAAAAACTTAATTATGTCCTTGCGGAAAGGTTAAATCATGAAGAGTTATGATGAACTCCTTGAAAGGGCTTACACAATGCTTCCAGAAAAAATCACAACAAGGGAGAGGTTTGAGATACCGAAGGTGAGTGTTCAGAAGGAAGGTAGCAGAACAATAGTCAAGAACTTCGGAAACATTGCAAAGGCAATAAACAGAAGTGAGGATCACCTCTACAAATATCTTGTAAGGGCTTTGGGAACTGCAGGAGTCGTTGAGTCTGGTAGACTCATTTTACAGGGTAAATTTTCTGAAAAAGAGGTGCAAAGAGAGATTGATGATTATGTTAAAACATACGTGCTTTGCAGGGAGTGTGGTGCTCCAGATACCGAATTTGTGAGAGAGGAGAGGGTTCTTTTCGTTAAATGTCTTGCATGCGGAGCTAAGCATTCTGTTAAGGGGCTATGAAATTCAGAATGAAGGTTTACAGTGTCAAAGGAGAGTATCTGGTTGCCGTTTGCGATGAGGAGATAGTGGGAAAAACCTTCAGGGATGGTGAGCTTAAGATAGAGGTTAAGGAGGATTTTTATGGTAAAGAGAGTTTTGATGAGGAGGATGTTAAAAGGGCTTTGAGAAGGGCAACAATAGCAAATATATCTGGTGAGAGGGCTGTAAAGCTCGCAATCAAAATTGGTATTGTTGATGAGAAAAAGGTTCTGAAGATAGGGGAATGCTGGCACGCCCAGATGGTAGTGATGTGATTCCAACCCAAAAACTGGCATCTGAGGTTTTAGTCCTGGTTGAAGAAAATACAATTTCGGTAAAAGAGGCTTTGAGGAGATACTTTGAAGGAAAAAACGTTGACTACAAAATCAGGGGAAGTGTCCATGCCTATGTTTTTGAGGTTTTGAAAAGGAGAAACTTGATAGACTTTATCCTCGAGAGATCTCTTGGTTTCAGAAATCTAAGCACAATCAAACCTTTCATCAGAAATCTCCTGAGAATAGGCGTATATGAGATGCATTTTAAAGGAGTCCATCCTGCATTAGCAACCGATTCGGCTGTGAGAATCGCAAAGGAAATAAGCGAGAGATCCGCTTCATTTGTAAATGCAATACTGAGAAATGCGGAAAAAGTTGATGTTGAGGGGGAATTGAGAGGAATAAAAAGAGAAAGTAGAGCAAGGTATCTTGCCTTAAAATACTTCCATCCTGAATGGTATGTTGGAATTGCAAAAAGGGTTGTTGAGGACTGGAAGGAGCTTTTGAAAGCAAATCTAAGACAAGCAACATATATCAGGGCAAACACCCTTAGAAGATCTCCCGAAAATGTTGTCAGGCTTCTGGAAAAGCAAGATGTCCATGTCGAGGAGACACCGTTGCCTGAGGTTTTTAAGGTGATTTCCTACGAAAAACCCCTTGCGATTCTTGAAGGTTACGAAAGAGATTTCGTCATTCAGGATTTGGCTTCATGCTTGGTGAGCTATGCTCTTAACCCGCAACCTGATGAAATAATTGCAGATTTAGCCTCAGCCCCAGGATCTAAAACAAGCCACATTTCAGCTATTATGGAAAACAAGGGCAGAATAATTGCTGTTGATAACTCTGCTGAGAGAGTTGAGAGAATGAAAGCCAGACTGAAGAGACTCGGTGTCAAGAATGTTGAGATCCACGTTTCAGATGGAACAAAATTTAATACAAAGGCTGACAAGGTTCTTCTGGATGTTCCGTGCTCCTCAACTGGGTCGGTGAGAAGCTATCCGTCTGTTAAATGGAGATTTGACAGAAAGAAGTTTCAATCCCTCCTAAAACTCCAGCAAGCATTCTTGCGAAACTCTGCAGAGATTGGAGATGAGGTTGTCTATTCAACATGCAGCATAACATTCGAGGAGAACGAAGGCAATCTGCTTTTAACCAAAGAAATTTTTGATGTCAAGGAATTGAAACTGCCTCTAGGCATCCATGGGATTAAGAGGTATGGAAAAAAGTCCTTCAGGGATTATAAGAAGGTTGTAAGACTCTATCCCCATATCCACGATACAGCAGGCTTCTTCATATCTAAACTTCAGGTATCAGGTTGAAAAGCCTTAATCTGATTATATCCTTTCAAAATACTCTCCTAGCTTTCTGTCCTTTTTGAGTATCCTCATAATTCCTGCCTTGATTTCTTCTGGCTCTGAGCTTTTCAAGCCAAAATAAATCGCAAAGTTCTTTGTTGTTCTGAGTATTGTTGACCTCCCCTTCTTCTCCTCTGAAATAAAACCCATCTCCTTCAGCTTTTTCACATGCTCATAACACCTGTTTCCCCTTATTCTAGCAAGATCAGAGAGTTTTACTGGCTGCTTTATTGCTATTATTGCGAGAGTCCTTAATACACCTCTTTCCATATCCCTTTCAGTAAATTTCTCTATGACATCAGAGTATTCAGGCTTCACCCTCATCAGATACTTATTTCCAAGCCTGACTATTTCTATTGAGC
>WAJY01000202.1 GCA_015523645.1 Geoglobus sp.
GAGATGTCAGCTATGGAGATGAACCTCAGAGTTGTAAGGGAAAGGCTTGGGGTTCAGGCTTTCAGGTATTGCGATAGTCCAGAATGCTTGCTGTCGAGTCTTAGCAAGGCAGAGGGGATAGCTATATGGGAACCATATTTTAGCAGCATAAAGAGAGACAAAATCCCGTTTAAAGAGCTTATTGGAGATTTTCCCTGTTGTACACTTGCAATAAACACATCTTTTTTTGAAAAGAGAAAGGAGGAGGCGGAAAACATTCTGAAGAATGTAAAAAGAGCGGAGATAGATACAGATGCTGTTTCAAGAGTTTTAAATTTTACAAGGTCAGAAATTGAAAACAGCATAAAAAGCTATAAATTCAATCCTGATTATTCCATCGAAGACATTCTGAATTACTTGAGGAGGGCTGGAATAGGAATTACAATGGAGAGCATTTCACACATTTTCAAGGAGATCTGAGAGTTTGAGAAGGGACATGACGTTTAGGTTGCTCTCCTGCCTATCAACAACAGCCACAATCCCAGCAACAACGCCACCACTTCTTTCAATTCTTTCAACAACTCTCCTCACAGACCTTCCTGTAGTGATGACATCCTCAACAACCAGAAATCTCTCACCTTCATTTATCTCTCCAATCTTATCTCCCTCAACTCCGTAATCCTTTCTTTCCTTTCTGAAAATCACCAGATCCTTTTTTGTTTTTAGTGAAAGGGCAACAGCTATTGGCACACCTCCAAGCTCAATGCATGCTATCTTGTCGTATTCAAGCTTTCTGACAAGTTTTTCCATTTCTTCTGATATCAAATCAAGAATTTCTGCTTTTGTTGCAGCATGCTTTATGTCAATGTAGATGCTGCTTTTCTTTCCTGAGGAGAGAACAAAATCTCCATGCTTCACAGCTCCAACACCTTTCAGCATCTCAGCAAGCTTCATGCTGCTCACTCCGGGACATCAAGACCTATCGTTTTTCTGTATCTCATTCCAGGAAACTTGATCTTTTCAATCTCCCTGTAAACAATATCTCTTGCACCTTCAAGAGAATCTGAGAGGGCTGTCAGAGTCAAAACTCTTCCTCCAGTAGTCTCAAATCCATCATTTGTCTTTGCAATTCCGTTTGCATATACATAGGCTGACTCTACTGTTTCTATCCCGCTTATAGGCTGATTTGTGTAGTGGTCTGAGGGATATCCGGGTTTGAAGCCTTCTCTTCCAACCATCGCTCCAGAAACACAGCAAACAGCTACCGCAACCTTCTTGCTAAACTCTATCTCAACATCTCTCAATCTCCCCTCTATAACAGCCCATGCCAGCTCAGCAATATCGCTTTCAAGTCTAGGAAGTTTTGCCTCTGCTCCCGGATCACAATCCCTGACATTAATCTCCAAAACTTTGGGAATAAACTCTTCATCCTGCTTAACAAGCATTATCACAGGATAGAGCACACCCCTGAATTCCTTTCCCTCAATTTCCCTAAACCTTTTCACTATCGGCTCAACCACAATTTTCATTATCTTCTCTTCCATCTCCTCTGTCAAACTTGGATGTGGAGAGACTGCGCCCATTCCCCCGGTATTTGGATTCATCAGCATTCCATTGTTGAATAGATTTATCGCCTCATCTCTTGATATGTACTTTCCAAAGTAGCCCATGTAAAACTTTCTCATTCCCTCAATGTCATTTGGGTCAAATGCTCTCTTGTAATCCCTTACATGACCGAAAGGAACTGCATGCTTTCCATCGCAGAGAGCGGTAAAGGCAACCTCTATTCCATGGAGTCTTTCCTCTATCTCTATCCTTTCACCAGCCCTTCCAAACCTTTTTTTGATCATTATCTCATCAACCGCAAGAATCGCTTCATTAGCTGAGCTGCAAACAAAGACTCCCTTCCCTGCAGCAAGACCATCAGCCTTAACAACCAAGTTCTTTTCTGGATTGCTTTGGTAATAATCCTTGATAAATGCCTTTGCCTCATCAGGATCTTCAAAATTCCAGTAGTCAGGAATCGGAACTCCAATCCTTCTCATGAAGTCCTTAGCCCAGCACTTGCTTGCCTCAAGTATCGTCGCCTCTTTTTTCGGTCCTACAGCTGGAATTCCATTATCCTCAAGTTTATCAACCAGTCCAAGGCTTAAAGGTTCTTCCGGACCTATGTATGCAAGATCAATCTGGTTTTTCACAGCAAAGCTGACAATTTCATCAATCGCCCTTATCGATGGTATGTTTTTTCCATCAATCTTTGCGATCCTGCATTTATCGAAAAGAAGACTTCCCCCATTTCCGGGAGCGACAAAAACTCTCTTAACTTCTTCACTTCTTGAGAATGCATGAGCTATCGCATTACCCCTCCCACCAGCGTCAACAACAAGAACGTTCATCAAAGCGTGATGGATTTTGGGTAAATAAACTTTTCAGAAACTTAGAAAGTAACTTCCAAAGATTTTGCCATGATGGTTCATTACCCTCTCAATTTTCCCTCCATAGACTGCTCTGCGGCTGCAAGCATAGATAGAGGTAGTAAGAAAATTTCATCTTCTCACCACCTATTTTTTCGATATGGCAACCTTATTTCTTCCGAGAATTGATATTGTCGAGCCAAGATTTACATAGACATCCCAAAAGATTTTGTAGCTGATGTGCAATTCAACTGAAATCTTGCGATGTGGCAAAATCAATAAAACC
>WAJY01000203.1 GCA_015523645.1 Geoglobus sp.
CTCTTTGAGTGTTGGTGCTCCTGTTTCTCTGATGTTCATTTCCGCCCCAAGAGCTTCGCCACACAAAAAGTTATTACAGCCAGAACCAACATAAACAATGTCTTGATCAGTGATTTTTTGCACTTTTATTATGTCCTCCGCATATTCCTTGGGTTTTCCAATGTAGTCTTTGATTGATTTTCCGCAATACGCCCATGTCCATACGCCAAGACCGAATGGAGATACTGGCACAATTTCTGGGGTTCCAAGCTCAAATGCAGATATAACTCTCTCCTTCTGGTTCATAACCATCTCCCCTCAATTTTTTAATGATTAATTGTTTTGACTTATTATTTAAAATTTACTCAAATCAATCGGATAAATTCCAAATTTCTATCTCATTTTACGAAAAAATATCCAGAAAATATTCGAAAGAATCGATATGATTGCTTGTGTGATCTTCAATTGTTTAAGAATCAGAAAATTACCATTCCCCACTCAGATTTTTCACAGTTTGAACCATAGCCTTGACATTTACATTCGGTGTGTTTGGGGAGAGCGAGCATTCCGGTGCAATTATGTCAATACCAGTTTCCAAGGCTTTTTTTGTTTCAACAATGACATCTCTCGGTTTTCCGAAAACTAGGGTGTAGATTGTGTCTATGTTCCCCATAATTGCCGCCTTACCCCTTGAAACTTCAACCGCATACCTTGCATCTGTTTTTGAATCTATGCTAATGCAGTCTGCGCCGGTATCAATCATATCCCTCACAATTTTTGTTCCATCACCGCAGATATGCAAGATGACTGGACCTTTTATCCTTCTGATTAGCTTCTTGTCAAAGGGCTGAGCATGCCTCACATAACCGCTTGCCCCAAGAAGATCAACAGATGCAAACATATTTGCAACCAAAATAGCATCAGCTCCTCTCTCCAGCATCGCATTGGCATATTCAACCAAAAAATCAAGACCGAGCATTGTGAATTCTTCAACAAGCTTTGGTTTCTTTACAGACATCTTGAGTATCTTCTCCATGTTTGCAAGATGGGCTGCAAGAGAGAACGGACCTATTATCTGACCTATCACCGGAATCTCGTCTCCTACCCTTTCTTTCAGAATTTCTATTGCCTCCAGAACCACGGGAATCCTTCCCTTTTCTAGGAAGTTTTCAGGAACCTCTATTCCCTCAGGGGTCATGCATCCTTTGAAAGATGCAACAGTTGGTATGTCCGTTTTTTTCCTACCCCAGTATATTTCCAGACCGAAAACCTCAACTTCAACTGTCTGGCAAAAAGGAACGCCTACAGCCTCTAAACCAAGCTCAGTCCAAGATGCCGAGGCTAAAGTAGCCATTTTCTCCGGATCTCTGTAGGCATCTCTGTAATAGATGTCTAGACTCTCCATCATCTCCACTGTGGCAGACTGAATTATTCCTACAACAGGAGGTCTATCAACCTTTTTTAGCTTCAAAACTCTCAGAAATCTGTCTTTTTCCTTCAATTCAGTCTTCGCAAAAGAGCTTTCTGATTTCTTCCTCATTGTAGTTCACCAACAATCTTTTTTCCTCCTTCAAAACTGTTGCAACAAAATGAGTTCCTGTTTTCACAACCCCATCCAGAGCATGAATCTCCCTCAAAATTCTCTTCAAATCCTCTTTGTCCTTCGCTCTTGATATAACAATGAAGTCAAAGTCTCCCAAGACATAGTAAACGGTAAAAACACCTGAAATCATTGTGAGCTTTTTCCCTATTTCTTCTGCCGTGCACATGTCAAAATTCACATTCACGAATGTTACTGCCGTTATCTCCAATCCAAGCGCCTCAGGGTCAAGTTCAACGAATGTTCTCTTTATCAGCCCTAATTCTTTAAGCTTCTTGAGCCTGTAGTGTATTGTGGATCTGGATATATCTGTCATCTTGGATAGCCTGTCCAAGTTTACAATCCCATCTTCTTCAAGGCATTTGAGTATCTTTATGTCCTTGTTAGTTAGCTTTATGGACATCTAAATTTTAATGCTAAGAACAAGTTTATAAAGATGTTGTCTACCGTTCCACTCCATCTCGCCATTGAATGGGAAATTATCTTAATTTTGTAAAAAATTTTGGATAGTTTACAGCTTTAGCAGAAAATCTTAAATATATAAACAAATACGTTAGGCTTGGTGTTGGTAATGAAGTCAAAAGAGAGGATAAAGAAAATATTTGCAAAAGAGAAACCAGACAGGCTGGCGTGTTTTAGCGGAATGGGAAATGTAACTGTGGAGGGGTTAAAAAAGTATGGGTATGCATTTTATGAAATCCATCTTGATGCGGAGAAAATGGCTAATGCAGCCTGTACAAGCTATGAGCTTTACGGCTTTGAGTGTGCTGTGGTGCCATTTGATGTTGGGGTTGAGGCAGAAATCTTAGGAGCAGAGCTGAATTTCTACACGCACAAGGGTAAGGAGGATATTCTCTACCCGACAATAAAGAAGAAAGCAATAAACGACCCTGAAGAGCTTACAATACCGGAAAATATTGAGGAGAGAGGCAGAGTTCAGACGATTCTAAAGGCTTTGGAACTATGCCAAAAAAAGGTTGGTGATGAGGTGCCAGTGGCAACATACATCCTTGGACCTTATCTGGTTGCTGGGCAGATTATGGAGCTGGAAAAACTGTTAAAGATGTCGTTTAAGGAGCCTGATAAGATAAACGAGATGCTTGAAAGTATCACCGATATGCTGTTAGAGCTTGGAGGGATATTCTATGATGCTGGCATAGACTATCTGACGGTCAGGGAGATGGGAGCAACATCGGATGTTCTCAGTCCAAGGATGTTTAGAAGCCTAATACAGCCACATCTAAAAAGAATTTTTTCAAAGCTTAAAGAGCCAAATGTTTTGCACATATGCGGAGATACAAATCCAATTGTCGAGCTGATGTGGGAGTGCGGAGCAACAGCCATAAGTGTTGAGCAAAAGAATGATGTTGCAAAAACGAGAGAAAAGCTTGGAAATGATGCAATAATTTTTGGCAATGTAAATCCATATGAAACGCTGGTCATGGGTGATGAAGAGCTTATAAGGAGTGTTGTGAAAAAAGCAATTGACGGTGGAGTAGATTCTGTGTGGCCCGGCTGTGATATTTGGCCCGCTGTCCCACCTGAAAATATGAAAGCATTTGTTAGGGCTGTTGAGGAATTTGGAAAACTTGAGTGAGGTGGTAGTATGGTGGATGAGGAGAAGAGAAAGGACATTCTTGAGAGGTTAAAAAAGGGAGTTGTCGAGTTTGACGAGGATATGGTGAAGGAGGCTGCTCAGGAAGCTCTGGAGGTTGGCATGGATGCTCTCGATGCAATAATGAATGGACTTGTTGCAGGGATGGAGGAGGTTGGAGAGCTCTTTGATAAAGGAGAGTACTTTGTGCCTGAGGTTTTGATGTGCGCAGATGCTCTATATGCTGGGCTTGATATCTTAAGACCTCATGTGAAGAAAGAGGATATCAAAGTGACAGGTCAGGTTGTCATAGGGGTTGTTGAGGGAGATGTTCACGATATAGGAAAGAATCTGGTTAAGATGATGTTTGAGGTAGCTGGTTTTGAAGTTATAGACCTTGGCAAGGATGTACCTCTTGAAAAGTTTGTTGAAGAATCACTGAACACCGATGCGGACATTGTTGCCCTTTCAGCAATGATGACAACAACCA
>WAJY01000204.1 GCA_015523645.1 Geoglobus sp.
GAGGCTGCCATGATTGTTTTACCAAGCCTTGTTCTGTTAATAAAGTATTCAAGAATTGCAATAACCGCTATAGCCACAATGAACGCCAGAATCCTTTTGTAGGTTATGGGGGTTTTTCCTATCCTCACAACTCCCCAGATGAGGGTTGGATAGGAGAGACCGTGCTCTCCAAACAGCAGAAGGAGAATCTGTTCAATGAGAAGTGCAAGAGCAAGTGTTACGATGATAACCATCACTTCATGCTCCTTTATCTTTGAGAGAAGTCCGGTATAGACTGCCAAACCAAAAACTCCAACAATCGCTATGCTTATCAAGGTTGCAAGATAAGGATTTACACCACTGCCTGCAAGAACAATTCCAATGTATGCTGCAAGAACAAAAAATGTTCCATGAGCAAAGTTCAGAATTCTTGCAACACCGAAAATTAGGGTGAATCCTGAGGCTACAAGTGCCCAGATTCCACTTACAACTGCTCCGTATATGATGATCCTTACTGCGATGTCTATCATATTTAATGATGGCTTGACAAAAAATAAAAAAATTTCGAAATTAAGTTTACAATTTCAAGCCCAGATTTATTGCTGGAACCAAGGTGGTAACTTTAGCTTTGCCTTGGCAATCTTTGGATGTATTATGTAAGGTTTCCCATCCTGCCACTGTGAGAGCCAGTTTCTCATGTAGTCGTCTCCCCATACTAAAGCATGGTTCTTGTGCCAAGCAACAACTCTAGTCAGCTTTATAGGATTGTCAGGACCATGCTTTTCAAGATACTTCACAACAACATCTGGATCAAATGGATTCTTCTCACCAGCCTTGTAAGCCTCCTCAACAACTTGCTTGTAGATGTAAACGGCATCATAAGCTCCATAAGCTTCATGGGACTCCGGATAATGCCCATATTTTGCCTTGTAATTCTCAACAAACTTGGCACATATGTCTGTTGGCGGAGATGTGTAGAGGGCTCCTCCATCAGCCAAGAAAATCTCGTAGTTTGCAGCACCACCAGTCTTTTCATAGAAATTCGGATCCATTGCAGCAAGGTCATGACCAGCAAGCAATGCGGGAATCTGCAGCTCAGCCCACTGCTTTGCAAGCACATCGCCAGTATTGACAATGGCAAGTATCGGTATTATCACATCTGCGCCTTTCTCTTGAGCATCAAGCAGAAGTGGTTCATAGTCGGAGAATCCTCTTGGAAGTGGTTTGTTTCCAACAATTGAAACGTTTCTTTCTTCAAGCAGCGGTTTGAGATTAGCCATAACAGCGTCTGTCCAAATGTGCTCATCTCTTATGATGTAAACCTTGTCCACCTTAACTCCATTTTCCCTCAAGAAGTCTATCATCTCGGCAAGCTCCCAAGCAAATGTTGTTCCGTTGTTCTGGCTGACCCTGAACCAGTATTTGTATTTATCATAATTTTCAGCCACCTTCTTGGGATGCCCGGGACTTGACGCATCAGCTAAGAAAACTGTTTTGGTCTCAGCCATCGTCTCCATCATCGCATTCATGATTCCACTGCTGAATCCACCCAGAATCATGTCTGCCTTCTCCTCTGTTGCAAGTCTCCTGAATTCAGCGGTGGCTGTATCTGGATTGAGCTTTGTATCCCCCACAACGATTCTGATCTTCAGTCCCAAAATTCCTCCTTTTGCATTTATCTCTTCTGCTGCAAGCATAGCAGCATTCCTTTCTGCTGTTCCTTCAGCCCTTGACATCGGTCCAATCACTCCAATAACAACCTCTTTCTTCCCTCCAAATGGAGGTGGTGTTGCTGTTTTTACAGGAGTTGGAGTTGGTGTAGCTTTTGGAGTGGGAGACGGTGTGGGCTTTGCAGGTGGTTGCTGTGCACATCCAAATACCAGTGCCACTACCAGAACCAGCAACAATACTTTGCGCATCATTAATTGTGAATGAACAAAGGTAATACTTAAATATTTCGAAGAGACTACACAATTTACGATGAAGACTTTACTCAAGGTTGAAAATGTAAAGAAAAAATTCGGAGAACTTGTAGCTTTGGAAAACATTAGCTTTGATGTATTTGACAAAGAGTGCCTTGGTATAATAGGACCAAATGGAGCTGGAAAAACAACACTCTTCAACGTTATATCAGGCTACATGAAACCAACAGCAGGGAGGATAAATTTCATGGGTAGGGATATAACAGGCAAAAAACCAAGTGAGCTTGTGAAAATGGGGCTTGTCAGAACATTTCAGCTAATAAAGGCATTCAAAAACATGAGTGTCGAGGAGAATTTCAAAGTGGTTGGAGAGAATTACAAAGAAATAATGAAGGATCTTGAGCTCTGGAACAAAAGAGAAATGCTTGCGAAAAATCTCTCACAAGGAGAGTTGAGGAAGCTCAACATCGGCTTGGCTTTGGTTACAAATCCAAGATTACTATTGCTTGATGAACCCTTTTCAGGATTGAGTCCGAAGGAATGTGCAGAACTTCATTCAGTTATAGAAAGGCTTAAAGAAAGGGAGGTTACGCTTGTTATAATCGAGCACAAGCTGAAAGAGCTTTTCAACCATTCTGAAAGGGTAATTGTGTTGAATTATGGGCATTTACTGTGTGAGGGTACGCCTGAAGAGATAGTGAAGGACATCAGGGTCATCGAAGCTTATCTCGGTGATGGATATGCGATTGCTTGAAATTGAGGATCTGAGATCATACTATGGTAGAGCGAGAATTCTTCACGGTATAAATCTTCATGTTGATGAAGGAGAAACACTTGCTGTCCTCGGACCAAATGGAGCCGGAAAGACAACTCTTCTAAGGTCGATATGTGGTCTTGTTACAACTGAGGGTGTTATAAAGTTTAGGGGTGAAAGGCTAGATGGTATGAAAACCCACGACAGGATTAAAATGGGGATCGGTGTGTGCCCAGAGGGTAGAAAGCTCTTTCCAAACATGACCGCAGAGGATAATCTAAGACTCGCTGCAAAAAGTGATGAATGCGAGGAAGAATTAAACCTCGTCTATGATCTTTTCCCGAGAGTAAAGGAGCTCAGAAGTCAGAAAGTAAGGAACATGAGTGGTGGAGAACAGCAGATGGTTGCAATTGGCAGAGCCTTGATGTCCAATCCAAAGCTTTTACTCTTGGATGAACCTTCCATGGGTCTCGCTCCAATAATCATTGGAAAAATTCTTGATGCGCTAAGAAGAATAAAAAATGAAACAGACATTTCGATACTTTTAGTTGAGCAAAATGTTCATCTGGCATTGGAACTAGCAGACAGGGTGAGTGTTTTGGTGAAGGGAGAGATAGTTAGAGAGGGGGATGCAAAAGACATGAAGGATCTGGAGAGGCATTACTTTGAGATTTAGAGTGGTTTGGGAGGTGTAGTATGACGGTTGTTTTGAGGGTTAAGGATGTTATGAATGAGGATGTGACAAAAGTTTCTGTTAACTCCAGCGTTCTGGAGGCAGCCAAAAAGATGATTGAAAAAGGTGTGAAGTGTGCCATAGTAGTTGATGATAACGGTGATGCTGTGGGTGTCGTGACAGAGGGTTCGATAACTAGAAAGGTGCTTGCTGAGAGAAAGGATCCTGAGAAAATAAGTGTAAGGGAGATAATGTCTTCACCAATCAAAACAATCCCTGCAGATGCAACGCTCAGAGAAGCATCAGAAAAACTTCTTGCTGAGAATGTGAAACAGCTTTACGTTGAGGATAATGGAGAAATTGTTGGGTTGATAACGGAGCATAGAATTTTAAAGGCGATAACGGAAGTTGTTCTTACACTGATATCTATCTAATCTGTTTCGCTTAACGAAGAATCATTAAATTTTTAAATTAATCTTTACATTGTACATCAGGTGATAAAATGCGATTCAAGGATCGGGTTGTTCTTGTTACCGGAGCTGCAAGAGGTATTGGAAAAGCCATTGCTGAGAGTTTCAGCAAGGAAGGTGCAAGGGTTGTTGTTAATGATATTAATGAGGAGGCAGCAAAAAATACGGCAAGAGAAATAAAAGAGAATGGTGGAGAGGCTGTGGGAATTAAGGCAGATGTAACAGATTATGAAAGCGTTATAAAAATGATAGAGGAGGTTAAAAATACATACGGGAGTGTTGAAATTTTGGTTAACAACGCAGGCTACTGGACAATAAAAAGATTCAAAGACACAACACCTGAAGACTGGGAAAAGGACATAAGAATATGCTATTATGGAACTTTGAATTGCACGCATGCTGTTATAAATGACATGATTGAAAGGAGGTATGGAAGAATAATAAACATTGTAAGTGATGCTGGCAGAATTGGTGAGCCTTTCCTGACAGTCTACTCTGGAGCAAAGGCTGCAATTATTGGATTCAGCAAGGCTTTGGCAAAGGAGGTTGCAAAATACAACATAACAGTGAACTGCATTGCTGCTGGAGTTACAAAAACACCTGGAGTTGAGGGATTTTTGAAGAGTGTTGGAGGAGAGGAGAAGCTTGTGAAGGCATACCCTAGGGGTAGGCTTGGAAATCCTGAAGACATTGCAAATGGCGTGATATTCTTCGCTCTCGATGAATCAGAGTACATCACTGGGCAGGTTATAAGCATAAGTGGAGGATACACGACTGTTGGTTGACCCTCAAGAATTCCCCTTACTTTCATAAATTTAAAGCTTGCCAGCATCATGTTTCACTTTATTTTAACACTTTTATAGAGTATGAATGAAAGATGTCTATTTTTCTTCTTTCTAAAAGAGAGGGAGCAAGATATCAACATTAACATGTTGAAGGATTTAAAAGCTTGTATTGATCTCAAAAAATTGGAGACAATATAGAAAACACGAGGTAGAGAGGATAAACGAAATGTATGACAGCTTTCAGAACTCGACAGTAAGAGATAAAATTCAAAACCTCCCTACAGGCTATATCTATGTTTGCAGCCACAAAATCCAGTCTTCTAGCAATTGATCTGATATAGTCAACCATATTCAGTCAGAACTTATACTAAAGAAAAAGAGAGACTCAAAAAATGATTAGTGCATTATCTCTAAAAAATCAGAATTATGGGTCCGCCCGGATTCGAACCGGGGATCACTGCCTCGTAAGGGCAGCGTCATAACCACTAGACCACGGACCCAAACAAGTAGAACATTGAAATGACATACAGAATAAGAATTTTATGATGTTAGATGCAGAAAAAATTTGGGGGTGTGAAACTATGTTAGGATCAAGAATTGAAAAGCTCGGAATTGGCATAAAGAAGGTTTATCCTGAAGATTGTCAGCTTTGCATCTCTGGTTACACAGGAAAAAGATGCAAGTATCTGAAAAGAGTTGGAAGGGAGTTTTTCTGCGTGAAAAACGCAGTAAAAGAGTTTGACAACAGGTTGCTTTTTTGATTTTACCCTGTGAAAACTTTATATCATAACAACCAACCTGAATTATGATTGTTCATCCAATTGATTACAGATACGGAACCCCTGAAATGAAGAGGATATGGAGTGAGGAAAGCAGAATAAAGAGGATGATATGGGTTGAACTAACACTTTTGAAGGTTTTATCCGAGATCGGGTACTTATCCCATGAAGATTATCTCAAGGCAAAGGAGAATTCAAGAAAGATAACCATTGAGAGAGTCAGAAAGATTGAATCTGAGATAAGGCACGATGTTATGAGTTTAGTAAAAGCAATAACTGAAGTATCAGAAAAGGCTGGAAGGTGGATACATTTTGGTGCAACATCCAACGACATAATAGATACTGCTGTTGCAACTCAGCTCAGAGACACATTGAAAATACTTGAAACAAAACTGATTAGGCTCATAAGAGTCCTTTCGGAAAGAGCAATTGAGCACAAAAACACCATATGTTTAGGGAGAACACACGGTCAGCCAGCCCTTCCAGTTACCTATGGCTTTAGATTTGCGTTATGGCTATCTGAGTTTTTGAGACACCTTGAAAGACTGGAGCAGATAAAGGAAAGACTTCTTGTTGGTAAACTGAGCGGTGCCGTCGGAACCCAAGCTGCTTATGGGAAGATGGGAATAGAGATTGAAGAAAGAGCTATGAAGTATCTTAACCTTAAGCCAGCAGAAATAAGCAGCCAGATAATTCCTAGAGACATTTATTGCGAATACATTGAATTTCTGGCAAACTTATCAACAACGCTTGAAAAACTCGCCTTAAACATAAGACTCTGGCAAAGAAGCGAAACTCAAGAGGTTTTTGAGAGATTTGATGCAGAGAAGCAGGTTGGAAGTTCAACGATGCCCCACAAAAGAAATCCAATTGACAGTGAGCAGATATGCGGTATAGCCAGGGTGATTAGAGGTTTCGTTGAACCTCAGCACCAATCATCTATTCTCTGGGAGGAGAGAGATCTGACAAATTCATCTGCAGAAAGGATAATCCTTGTTGAAGCATCAGTTCTTGCTGATCACATCCTGACAAAAGCAATTAAACTTATCGAGAGTTTAGAAATAGATGCTGAAAAGGCAAGAGAGAATCTTGAGAGACATCTCGGCATAAATCTGAGTGAAGCTGTAATGATAGCTTTAACAAAAAAAGGTGTTTCAAGACAGGAAGCCCATGAAATTCTGAGAAGAAATGCAATGAGAGCTTATGAGACCAATAGAGAGCTTAAAGAGGTTTTGATGGAAGACGTGGAAATATCAAAACATCTGACGCCAGGAGAGATAGAAAAATTGCTGAAACCGGAGAATTATTTGGGAACCGCACTAGAGAAAATTGATAAGATTGTGGAGAAAGCAAAGAAAGCATTGGGCAACATTTAAGGAATTTTTTGAGATCAAGCATTTTTCTGTCATAACTTTAAAAAATATCTTGTTATCCATGTTGCTAGGAATTCAATGCAATGGAAACGTTTATTTACAGAATATTGAAAGCGATACAAGGGCCCGTGGCTCAGCATGGATAGAGCGACGGCCTTCTAAGCCGTAGATCCCGGGTTCAAATCCCGGCGGGTCCGCTTTTCTTTAAATTAACCAAAAATCCTTTCAAGAAGCCAGTCTGGGTCGAACTTTACAAGATCATCATAATCCTGCCCAACGCCGAAGAAGAGGATGGGCTTTGATGTCACATATGCTATTGAGATTGCTGTGCCGCCTTTTGGATCAGCATCTAGCTTAGTCAGAATTGAACCATCTATACCAACTGCAGAATTGAAAAGCTCTGCTCTCTCTATTGCATCATTACCGGCTATGCTCTCATCAACAAAGATTATGAAATCGGGCTTCGTTACCCTCTTTATCTTTTCAAGCTGATCAATCAGATTCTTTTTTGTATGCATTCTTCCTGCAGTGTCTGCAAGAACAAAGTCGATTCCCTTGCTTTCAGCATGATTTATGGCATCAAAAATAACTGCTGCAGGATCACTGCCTTGCCTGTGCTTTATCACCCTGACTCCAAGCCTCTTTCCGTGAACCTCAAGCTGCTCTATGGCTCCAGCTCTAAACGTGTCGCCTGCGGCAAGAACTATCGAATGACCATTATCCATCAATCTCTTTCCCACCTTGGCTATTGTTGTGGTTTTTCCGGTACCATTAACTCCAACAAAAAGAATTGCTACCGGTTTCTTCTCCTTAACCTTGCTCTCAGCCCAATCATCAAAATCAAGAAGGTTTTTGCCAAGAATGTCCTTCAAAACGCTTTTCAGAGATGATAAAACAACATCCGAGAGCTTTTCTCCAATTTTTTTCCTCTTTCCAGTCAATTCCTTCTTAACCCTTTCACAGATTTCATCAACAACGTCAAATGCCACGTCAGCCTCAAGCAAAATCATCTCAATCTCGGGAAGAATCTTATCGAGCCTTGACTCATCAATTATCACCTCGCCTTTAAGAACTAGAGACTTCAGCTTTTCCTTGACATCAGGAGAATGTGGCGATTCCTCAATCTCCTCAGATTCATCAATCTTTTTCCTGAAATCAATTATTTTTTCCTTTATTGCCTTGAACATTCCTATTCCTTCTTCACAGACTTTGCGAGCTCTGAAATCTCTTTCTGAACCTTCTCCATCTGACTTGCAACCTGATTCAAAATCTCCCTCAGCTTTTTTTCTGTTTCCTCAACATTCTGTCTCTTGTTTTTCAGCGTTTCTATGGCATCCTTGATTTCCTTTTCTATAACAACACCAGCGCCCACATCAACCAGCATTTTCTTTGAATTTTTCACATCAACGTATGCAAAAACCCCTCCTCCAAGATTTAGCAGTGCCTCAATATCATCTTCAGTCTTCTGGAAGAATTCGAGACTCTCAATAGTCCTGCTTAACTCGTCCTTGAGAATTTGAATCTCAACTATCCTTGCTTGCACACCTTCAGCTTCTCTTCTGAGCTCCTCAAGAAACATTAGCCTTTCCTGTATAGCCCTCTCAACTTCCGTCATTCAACCAACTCTATGCCTTCAATTTTAATAAGGTTTCTCTTCACCTTGTGATTGCTCCCGATAAGTGAGTAAACTTTCTCAATTGCAAAATTTTCATTGTGTGCCTCCACCACCTTTGTAAATGGCATCCACCTCATACCGCTCCTGAACTTTCCAGTAACCCTAAACCTCATCATTTCACCTCACAAAAATCCAAGAGCCTCTTCAATTACTCCAAGCTCGAATCCAGTTGTATCTCCTCCTGCAATATATCCTTTTGAGTTTGCAACGACTCCAGTTCCTACCATTTCACTTCCAAAATTCACAGTACCCTTAACAGGCTCAACTTTCAAAGCCTCTTCAATCCTTTTCATTTCCCACTGATTTGCATTTGGATTGACAAGTGCTCCCTTGTTTGTTACAACAGCCGACATTCCAACTGTCTTTATCCCCCCAATAGTGCCTCTGATCACTTCAACACCAAAAAAATCTGAAATCTGAAGAATGAGTTTATCATCAACCTCAGGATGGACTATGGCTCCATGATCATTAAGGGCGATAACGTTTCCCATGCATGTTATCTCCGTTTCTAGAACGAGAACATCCAGATTTCTTTCAAGCTTTCTTAGCTCTTTTTCAGACACATTCTTGCTTACAGCAACCCCTTCAGAATTCATTGCAACCATTGCTCCAACCAATTCTGAGCCGCATATTGTTGTTCTCAAAACATCTACCTGAAGCTCTTCCTCGAGCATTTCTCTCAATCTCTCATCCCTCACTCCCATTATTGCTACTTCATCCCATGCTCTAACATACAAGCCTATTAGCGGATTCCCGTGGATGAAGGCTTTGGTTGGCATTCTCAGCTTACCAACTCCACCTCAACAATACCGTCATCAAACTTTACTGCCCTAACCCTTATCCTAGCAGGAACCTTTTTTCCTCCCCTCTCCCAGATCTTGTCATTGATGCTGGAATCTATCTTGACATTCTCAGGTTCAACCTTCATGTGCTTGCTGAGAAAATTTCTTACATACTTCACCGCCTTCTTTGCCCTAAGCCATCTCGGATATCTCTTCATCTTCTGCCTTAAACCAATTGTGTATATTCTCTCTACCTCAACTTTAGCCATTAACAACACCTCAGACCTTCAGGGTTTTTGATCTCCAGTGTCTCCTCTTCGGACTGTACACAACCTTTCTTTTTGTTTTAAGCGTAACCCATATCGGTGCTCTTCTGTTCTGCTTGTTGAATTTAGCAAGTCTCTTTTTAACACCTACGGTCTTCTTTCCCATTAAGATCACCTATCTTCTCATTATTTTTGTCTCCCTCTTCTTTGGCATTGCCCTTTTCAAAATCTCCCTCAGCATTTCATCGTTGATTCTGCTCTTCAGCCTTCCAGATTGGGCTAGAGCTATAAGCTGATTCTCAACAGCCTCTGCAACATCTGGATGAGCGAGCTTTATTCTTGTTAACCTCTCCCTTGCCTCTGGCTCGAGAATTGCTCTCAAAATTGCTTTTTTCTGTTCCTGTATTTGCCTAGCAATCTCCTCCTGCCTAGCAAGTTCTTCAAGCTCTTTTTGCCTCTGAGCCTGAAGCTCCATAAGTTTCCTTCTCTTTATCTCCTCTAATTCGTCCATGAGCCTTCACCTCACTAGAATAGGACTGAAAGATAAAAAAGTTTTTCAGTATTTTGCTAGAGCGGGAATCTCCTTCTCAAGTTCCTTCTTTATCTCTGCAGATATCCTGTCCAGAAAAGATCTACCCTTAGGTGTAACAACCCTGCCCTCTTCCGTCTTTCTAACAAATCCCGCTTTCTCGAGCTGTTGAAGAGCCTTCCTTACTATGGATCCGCTCCCCTTCCTGAATTTCTCAGGCTTCACTCCTCTGTTTTTCCTCCCACCATAGGCAGTCCTAAGCCTCTCTATTCCAACAGGACCATCAGTGTAGATCTTTCTGAATATGGAGGAGACTCTATAGTACCACCAGTCCTTCTGATCGGGGCTTCTTTCCTTATGTACTCCTGTTTTGACATAATTAGCCCATTCAGGGGGTTTGAACTCTTCCATTTCCTTTAGTTTTTCCGCAACCCTTGAAATCAGGATGTCTGCAGGGACGTCATACACACTAACCATCCATCAACACCTCTCAAAGGTCATGACAAAGCCTCTCAAGTCCACAAGCTTGCCATCTACCTTCTTCTCAATCTCCCTTGCAATCACCTTCCTATCCACCTCTCCCTCAAAAGAATTTCTGAAATTTCTGAGCATTCTAACCTTCACAATTCCCTTTTTCTCAAGCAATAAATTTATTTCCTTGATTAGATTGTCATTAATTCCCTTTTTACCAACGTTTATCGTGATAACTCCATCTTTCATTCACTTCAGCAGATGCTTGTGGTTTTAAAAATTTTGTGTAGATGATTCAGATTTGCCTTGCCCGTCATCGAAATCAATAAATTTTCAAGGAATTTTGAATTAGGTATGTTAGGTTACCTCTACCCTCTTAGAACCTACTTTGTGGTTGCGGGGGATATTGAAAAACCTAATCCCATGACTGCAGACTGGGTGATACCCCTCAGCTTCAATCCACCACTGCTAGGAGTTGCAATAGGAAAGAAAAGACACACTAGGAAGCTGATTGAAAAACAGAAGGATTTTGTCATAGCAGTTCCAACTGTTGAGCTCCTTAAAGATGTTTGGACTGCTGGAACGCTGAGTGGTTCGAGGGAGAACAAAGCGGAGAGAATGGGCGTTACGTTTGTCGAATCCAAAAAAGTTACAGCGCCATCAATAAAAGAATGCCAAGCAAACATAGAATGCAAGGTGGTTAAGCAGGTTGAAACAGGGGACCACATATTTTTTGTCGGGGAGATAGTTAACGTTAGCCATGGAGATGGTTTCGTTGATGAGAAGCCTGATATCAAAAACTACAAATTTTTGATGCATGCATTTTCTGGTAAGAACTTCACCTATCAAAGCGATGAATTAATTAAACCTTAGGAAAAGAATTTGTCAATGAATCCGGTAAAGGTGTTCCTTGGGGTCACGCTGATAATCATGGGATTAATGATATACTCCCTCTCTCTAGTTGAAAAGACAAACGTTGAGTTTGGGGGGATTGTATTGGTAGGCCCGATCCCGATATTGGTTGCAAGCAACGCTGGAATAGCTATGATGGTTTTGTTGATAGCCTTGGTCATCCTGCTGATTTTATCACTTTTAAGGTGATATCATGTTGGAATACGTTGGCATTGCAGTAATTGCAATTGGAATTTTTTTGCTCTTGAAGGGGCTGAGAGAGGAAACACAATTTTATGAAGTCCCTTACAGAGAAACAGATTACCGAGGAATGGAAACTGATAGGGCAAGATTCGAGGAATATCCGGAAAGAAAGACAGAAGTGAAGGGTGCTGGTGTTGTATTGATAGGACCGATACCGATAGTTTTTGGTGAGTCCAAGTATGCGGTTTTGGCACTCATACTCACGATAGTTTTGATGCTCATTGTCATTTCAATGTGGGTGATAACGTGATAGAGGAGAAAATACACTACTTCGAATCTCCTGGAAGACAAAATACTGATGATGTTGTTAAGCTTTCAATCGAAAGGGCATTAAAAAAGGGGTTGAGATACGTGGTCTTTGCGTCCTCCACAGGATACACCGCAAAGAAGGTTCTTGAATATGGCGAGGGAAAGGGGTTGAAGTTTGTGTGCGTAA
>WAJY01000205.1 GCA_015523645.1 Geoglobus sp.
GATAATCATAAACAAGATCTCTCTTGCAGATGCTGTTGGAGTGAATGTTGATAGGATGGAGAGTTGTGCTAGTAGGTTGAGCAGGGCAAGAATTCTCAGGATGGATTTGAAAGAGAAAGTGGGATTAGAAGAGTGGCTTGAATTCATTAGAGGTGTTCTAAATGTGTCTGGCAATTCCAGGAAGGGTTGAGAGTATAGACTTTCCATTTGCAATTGTGAGTTTTGGAGGAGCAAGAAAAAGAATCAGAATCGATCTTGTTGAGGATGTGAAAATAGGAGAGTATGTTCTTGCTCATGCAGGGCTTGCGATACAGAAGCTGAGTGAGGAAGAGGTTATGGAGATTGAGAAGCTTTGGGAAGAGATGATGGAGGAGTGACATGAGAAGAGAGATAATATCAAAGCTCTCGAAACAGATCAAAGAGCTCTCAGATCAGCTTGAGAGGGAGATAAGGATAATGCATTTATGCGGTACACATGAGGATACGATCTCAAAGTACAATCTGAGGGACTTAATGCCAGAAAACATCAGACTGATAAGCGGTCCGGGGTGTCCTGTATGCATAATACCCGACACAGACCTCCAGAAAATCTTTCATTTGATAGAGAGGAAGAGCATAATACTTACAACCTTTGGAGATATGGCTAGGGTTCCGTTTGAGGAAAAGTCGCTCCAGTATTATAGCTCCAGGGGTTTTGATGTGAGGGTTGTCTACAGTGTTTTCGATGCAATCGAAATTGCAAGAAAATCTGACAAACCTGTTGTTCACTTTGGAATTGGTTTTGAGACGACGATGCCGTCAACAGCATCCGCGATTATCGATGGGGTTTCAAACTTCTACGTCTATTCAGCCCATCGTTACTTTCTTCCAGCAATGGATTTTCTACTGAGCCTTGGAGAGATCAGAATTGATGGATTCATAAATCCCGGGCATGTATCAACGATTGTGGGCTCAAATGCATATATACCTCTCTTCAAAAAATATGGAATACCTCAGGTAATTGCAGGATTTGAACCAGAGGATGTCCTTCTGGCAATAAAGATCATGCTTAGAGCATTGATAAAGGATGAACTGGGTGTTTTCAACGAATACAGGAGAGTTGTGAGACCTGAAGGAAATTTAAAGGCAAAAGAGGCGATGAAAGAGGTTTTTGGGGTTGATGACTGGGAGTGGAGGGGATTTGGAACAGTCCCGGAGTCGGGGGCTCCAATAAAAAAGAAATATGAAGATCAGGATGCTTTAAAATTCTTTGAGGATGTTTTTGAGGACTTCATTCCAAAGGAGGATAGAAGAAAAAGGGCATGCAGGTGTGGAGAAGTTCTGAGGGGTTTGATCATGCCAAATGAGTGCAAGCTCTTCATGAAAGCCTGCAATCCCAAGAGTCCTGTTGGTCCTTGCATGGTGAGCTTTGAGGGCACTTGCAATGTTTGGGCTAAGTATGGAAGATACTAGAGATGAAATTAAAGTTCTTGTCGCTGGGGTTGGAAACGTGCTCAAGAGAGATGACGGATTCGGTCCTGCTGTGGTAGAGACAATTCTGAATAAAAGGCTGGAAAAAGAGATAAAGGCAGACGTGATGGACTTCGGGCAGAGGTTATACGATCTCCTGCTTAGGATGAAGGACTATGATGTTGTTGTTTTGGTTGATGCCATCGAGGGGGAGGGAAAGCCTGGAGACATATATATAATTGAGATCGATCCATCAGAGGTTGAGGAGAGCGAGCTAACAAACCTTCACGATCCGGATTTAAGGAAGTTTATAGGAATTGCGAAAGCACTCAATTTTATGCCTAAAAAACTCTACGTGATTGGATGTCATCCCGAAGATCTCTCAGATGGTGTAGGACTGAGTCAAAGACTTTTTAAAAAAATAGATGTTGTTATTGACATGATTCATGATATACTGGCTCATTCTCCATAATTTTGTCTCTCCCACTCCCTAACAAGTTCCATGAACTCGGCTATAACTCTATCAAGCATGTCTCCATTGAATTCTGCAAATATAAGCACAGAATTCTCACCATACTTGTATCCAGCTTTGATCTTTCCACCAAATGCTAATCCTGCCATCTTGAGCTTTACCTTATGCTTAAAGGGTAGCCTGAAGTTTGGAAGTCTTATCCATCCCTTGGATGTCAACTCACACCACCAGCCTTTTAAGAAACTTTGAAATCATCAAAAGAACCTCTCCATCAATCGGGTTTTGCTGCATTGCTTTTTTGAATTCAGAAAGAGCCTTTCCACTCAGCCTGAAATTGAGTTCTGCTTCCTTAGACTTCATTGTTATGTCAAGCACATCTCCCTCAATGCTGGATAGCATTTTCGGCAGATCTATTCCCACTGCCACCTCCATGGGAACTCCCTTCTCAAAGAGATTTGCCAGATTCTCAAGAGCTTTGACATCGAAGTTTATTCCTGCCTCCATTCCTCCGTATGATATCTTAATCTCAACACCATCCTTCATCATCTCTGAAAAAACAAAGACAAACCTCTCCCAAGGATCTTCTATCACATAGCTAACTCCCATTTCAACCACCTCTGCTCAGCCTCCAATCACCCTCTTGATTACCTTGTCTCCCTTATACACCGTAACACCGCAAGCCAAACATGGATCCATGCTCCTTATTGTTCTGACAACATCAACACCGTTCCACTTCTCCGCATCACCCTCCTCGAATATCGGGGTGTCAAGCAAAGCCTCCTCGTATGGACCTCTTCTCCCATCGCCATCCTTTGGAGATGCATTTAGATTGGAAGGTGTTATTACTTGATACCTGTGTATCTTCCCATCCTTCACAACAACCCAGTGACCCAAAGCTCCCCTTCCAGCCTCTGTTAATCCAACTCCAAGGCTCCATTTTGGTCTCTCAAACTCCACGAAAACTTGTGTTTTTCCAGCTTTAAGATACTCCAAAGCCTTCAGAATCTCTCCAAAGGCTATGCTTGTCATGTATGCCAGATAGTAAATTCTCGCTCTGAGCCTCTCTATTACATTAACCTTTCCCGGAATCCTCCACTCCAGCTCCATTTCTTTATTAAGTTCCTGTGGTAAGCCAACAATGTTGGTTTTTGGCAGAACAAACTTTAGAGAATTCCCGGTAGACCCTTCAACCTTCTTTGATGCTGCAGTTGTCCACATCCTTGCAATTGGTCCAGCCTCAACAACATTCACGTTCCCCTTTCCAACCCATCGTGGAGCTGTTACCCAAGAATATTTCCCGTTCCAGTCCATCTTTCCGGGCTTTGGTCTGGTGTCCTTGTTCCAAGGGTGTCTGGGAGAGACCTCATTTCCAAGGGGGTCTTTTTCCACGTCTCTGCCATCCCAGTCATCATAGAAGGAGTGAGTCACATACTCCTGAATTCCAAGATGAATCTCAGTGAGCTTGTTGGTTACAAGCTCTCCATCTATCACAACTCCTGGAGTGACCTCCCTTTTAACTCCCCATTCGTCCA
>WAJY01000206.1 GCA_015523645.1 Geoglobus sp.
CTTGTAAAGTAGCCATCTACATCACCTCAAACTTTGGTGGATAAATATTTCTATATATATTTTTCGGTTGAGATTGAAATTGGCTCAAGAAGTAGAAATATTACTTGTGCATTGTGCAACATTTTCTGAAAAATATTATTATACTGTCATCCCCATTGGAGAGATATGGAAGATATTCTTGAAAAGGTAAAGAAGGAGGTTGGCGGAAAGGCAATGGATATAGACAGGAACAATGACATGGGAGATCTTGTCGATTTTATAAAGAAATCTGGAATTCTTGGAGTTACAGTTCCCGAGGAGTATGGCGGTCTTGGAAAGGGATATTACGAGGCATGCATCCTCGGAGAGGAGCTTGCCAAAATTTCAGGCGGGGTTGCCCATAGCATAATTGTTCATGGGATGGCTGTTGATGCCATAAAGATGTTTGGAAATGAAGAGCAAAAAGAGAAGTATCTGCCAGAGTTAGCGAGATCATTTGGTGGGCTGGCGATTACTGAAGGCAGGGGAGGAAGTGACGTTGCAAATGCTGTTAGCATGAAAGCTGAAAAGCAGGGTGACGTTTATGTTTTAAATGGAACAAAGACCCTCATTACAAACGGAATGTTCTCAGATTACTTCATAGTTGTCGGAAGAACTGGAGAGGGTGGCAGAGGACTTACAGCGTTCATTGTTGAAAAAGGAGATGGAATCAAGCCAAGAAAAATAGAGCTTTCTGGAATGAGGGGAAGTGGTTTAGCCAGTCTGAGATTTGATAACGTTGAAGTTCCTGAGGAAAATGTTCTTGTAGCTGAAGGGAAAGGGATGAGAGTAGCTTTAGGTACGCTTGCACCAAACAGAGTTCCATTTTCTGCCATGGGTCTTGGTTTGGCTGAGAGATGTCTTGAGCTGGCAATAAAAAGGGCGAAAACCAGAAAGGCATTTGGAGGCACGCTTTCAGATTTGCAGGCAGTTCAGTTTATGATAGCAGACGTTGCCGTTGAAGTTGAGGCTTTGAGAAGGATGATATATTCAATAGCCAAAGACATGAAGGATCCCACCTATGAAGGGGCGGTAGTCAAAATCTTTTCTTCAAGGGTTGCGAAAAAAGCCGCAGACATGGCAGTCCAGGTTTACGGTGGATTCGGTCTCCATTCTTGTACGGCTGTTGAAATGGCATACAGGGATGCAAAAGTTTTGGACATAGCTGAGGGAGCAAGTGAGGTTATGAAACTCCTAATCTCAAGGAACATTTTCTCATAACCCGTGAGATATTTTTCTTTATTTAATTTTTATTATACTAACTTACAAAATAAAAAACTATTTAGGTTTAAATAGATCACTTTGCTTTATGAGAAAATCCATACTTGCAATATTGCTTTTGGGATTGATTGTAGGCGGGTTTGGATGTCTAAGCAAGAATAATAATTTTTCTGTTACTCCAACACCAACCACAACTTCTGGGCATCCAGCAGGACTTTCAAACAATCAGATTCCACCAAAGATGAGTTATAATGGTTTTTCAAATTTTTCCTCAGAATATGAGATGAAAAAATATCTTTTATCATCCCAGCTAACAATGCCAATTGTCTATCTCGTTTCTGAACAGAAAGAAGCTGTTCCAAGACCTATGCCAATGCCAACACCCACACCAACACCATTACCAGCTCCAACTCCCGTTCCAACACCCCTCACAGAAAGGATTGTTGAGTATGGAAAGGGTGAGCCGCTAAGATACTCCCAAACAAACGTTCAGGCTAAGGGAATTGATGAGCCTGATATAGTTAAGACGGATGGGAAGGACATATTCTATTCAATGAGTTACTTTTTCCCATATATCAGGTATATTCCAGAAAGAGAAGGAAGAACAATCTCCATAAAAGCATTTCCACCAGAGGAAATGGCCCAGAATTTTGAAATAAGGAAGGGGGGAAACCTGCTCCTTCACAACGATGTGTTGGTTGTGATTGGTTACAATGAGCTTAATGCCTACAGAAAATCGGATGGCGAAAAGCTCTGGAACATGGACGTAGATGGAAATGTTGTTACTGCGAAGCTCTATGGAGACAGCATGTATCTCGTGACAAGCAGGGGGATTGACTACTATGA
>WAJY01000207.1 GCA_015523645.1 Geoglobus sp.
CGGAGATGTGTATAAGAGACAGAAAGTTATGTATCGATTGAAATCCCTTGGAATTATTGAGAAATCGATTTCACCCTTTCCAACAGCCAGATGCCTGTCATAATCCCCCCTGTTGTCGTGGAGATGTAGATTTACAATTCTGTCAAAGTTCTGAATGAAGAGGTCATGTCCTTTCTTCACATTGGCATGCCCAACGTCGAATGTCAGCTTAACATCACTCTCTCCCAAAATTCTCTCCAATGCTCTCTTTATTCCACCAGATATGTTGATGGTGTTTTCAATTGCAATCAGCTCTTGATTTTTAACAAAGGGAAGAAATTCCTCAGTCAAAACCTTCTCATTATGCCTGTCATACCATTCTTCCTTAAAAACAAAACCTCTTGCAGAGATAAACCCGGGATTCCACCCCAGATGGACTGTTATAAGCTTTGCGTCACACCTTTCAGCAAACTCAATTGTGTTTTCAAGCTCCCTATAGCTGGCATTTCTCATCTCACTGCTTATTGAAAGAAAATTTGTGGATGCAGACGAGGCATGAATGAGAATCTCAACATCATAACTCAGCGATAGCTCGAAAATTTCTTCATGACTTACAACCTCATAATGAAAGCTCGGATGATCCATCAAAAACTCGATGTGAGTAAAGCCATGTTTTTTTGCAAACTCAAAGGCATCCAAAACATCATGCTCAAGATCTGGCTGAAAGCCCAGAAGCATGCTTTCACCTGTATATCATCGTTCCTATTCCTTCTTTTGTGAATATCTCAGCTAGAAGAGAATGTTCCTTCGAGCCATTTATAATGTGTGCCTTCTCGACTCCATTCTTCAATGCATTTATCACCGCTTCTGCCTTGGGTATCATTCCACCTTCAAGCTCACCACCTTTAAGCATTTCTTCAAGCTCGTCAACCCTCATTTTGGATACAAACACCCTTTTATTGCCTTCCATTCTGTATATACCATCAACATCTGTAAGCATTATTAGCTTCTTAGCCTTCAAAGCTCCCGCAATGTCTCCAGCAACAATGTCTGCGTTCATGTTATAAACATTCCCATTCAAATCTATAGCAACTGGAGAAACAACAGGAATGTAACCATTCTCAATCATTATTTTTAAAATTCCAGGATTGACGTATTCTGTTTCCCCTACAAATCCCAAATCTACCTCAACCTCACTCTCTCCAATTCTCTTTACAATTTTTTTCTTTCTTGCAACAACCAACAAGCCATCCTTTCCCGAGACACCTACAGCCCTACCACCGTTTTTGATAAAGTATGAGACAATTTTCGAGTTTATTTTCCCATCAAGTACCATCTCAACTATCTCTATTGTTTCCTTGTCTGTTATCCTCAAACCATCAACAAATCTGGGCTGTATTCCAAATTTTTTCATTTTTTCGCTAATCTCAGGCCCTCCTCCATGAACAACAACAGGCTTAATTCCCACGAAGTAGAGAAGCAGAATATCTTTTACCGTTTTCTCAAGTATGTCATCATCTACCATTGCATGTCCTCCTATCTTCACAACAACCGTTTCCCCGTGAAATTCCCTTATATAGGGTAGCGCTTCGATGAGCACACTGATTTTCTCCATGCAGAGTGGGTTGACTGGAAATTTTAAAAACATTCTGCTTATGCACTTTAGCCAGAGTTATTGGCAAAGGCAACCGTTAAATCTCACCAAGCCAAAATAGGATTGTGGATGATATAACCAAATCCTATCTGGTTCAAAAGTTCTCGGAATATTATGCAGAAAACAACCTAATCCTTCCTAGGGAATTCAGAAAAAGGGAATGGGCGTTTGTTAGCATAGAAAGCATCCCAGAATTCATCATGACGAGGCATATCGCATTTGAAAGTGAAGCTGAAATCAAGGGATACCTGATGAAAAAGGCTCCACTTCATGCATTTCATTCTTCAGCTTACTACGAAAAGCCTGATGCTGACAAAATGGAAAAGAAAGGATGGATAGGGGCAGACCTGATATTTGACATAGATTCAGACCACCTTAGAAAAGGCGGTCTTGGTGAGGCGAAGAAGCAAATTACAAGACTCTACGATCTGCTAGAAAGCGAGTTTGGAGTGAGTGACATGACGCTTGTTTTCTCAGGTAGCAGAGGTTACCACATTCACATCCATGATGAAGACTACATAACTCTCGAGTCTCCTGAAAGGAGGGAAATAGTCGACTACATAACACTCAACGGGCTTGTCTTTCATGATGTTTTCCCAAAAGTTCCCCAGTATCTCAGAATTGCAAGATGCATGGACAGGGTTTTGGCTAGGATTTTCAAGGAGAATCTGGCTAAGGAATTCTTCAGAGTTAAGCAGAAATCGGCTGACAGATTGCAAACAATTTACTCTGCAAATCGAGAAAGGGTGTTGCAGGGAGATTACAGCATGTTTCCCAACAAAATTAGGAGCAAGCTTGAAAGAATTTTTCGGGAGTGTGTTGAAAGGGCAAGGATATACGTAGATCCCCCTGTAACCGCGGATGTGAAAAGGCTTATAAGACTGCCCGGATCACTTCATGGAAAAACATCCTTCAGAGTGATGAAGATAAGCAGAGATGATATTGAGGATTTTAAACCAACCGAGCATGCAATAGCCTTTGGAGAGGAAAATGTTAGAGTGAGATTGAAGTCAAGGGTTAGGGTAAGGTTAAAGGGTGAGGAATTCAGGCTTTCAAGGGGAAAGCATCTTCTGCCAGAATATCTCGCATTATATTTAATATGTAGAAACATGGCACTTTATGGGTGGTGACATGAACATCGATGAGCTGTTCATTCTGATAGAGAGCAGTAAAGATAGGATAGTAAAGATAGATGAGGATTTTTACAAGAACATAGAAAGTAGAATAGAGGAACTTGAGAAAATGAGAGAAGGAGCTGGATATGATGATAGAACAAAGATTGAAGAGGAGATAAGAACGCTGAAAAAGCTACAAAAGAGAATTTTTGAGATGAGGACAATCAAGATAATCAATCTTGTCTGGGCTGAGATTTGCAATACTGAGAGTGGTATTGAGGGTAAGGAAAACATGATAGGTGTTGAGAAAGAGCTATATCGAGATTTGCACAATCTTTTAGCCAATTACAAAAAAAAGGTAATTGGAGGGAAGATTCAGGAGAGCAAGGAAGCGTCATCTCTCCCTGATAGAGTCCTTCTGAGGATAAAGCAGAATATCCCAGAATTTGAAGGAGTTGACGGAAAAACATATAAATTGAGAAAGGAGGACGTGGTATTGGTTCCCTCGCTTAATGCCAACGCTCTAATAAAAAGCGGGATTGCTGAAAAAATAGAGGTGAAAAGATGAAGTATCCGAAGAAGGTGAGGACATACTGCAAATACTGCAACAAGCACACAGTCCATGAAATAGAGAAGGTTAGCAAGGGCAGCCAGAGCTCCCTAAGATGGATCAACAGACAGAAGAAGAGGAGAGGAAAGGTTGGGAATCTTGGTAAATTCAGCAAGGTGCCAGGAGGAGATAAGCCAACCAAAAGAGTGAACATAAGGTGGAGATGCACTGAATGTGGAAAGGCTGAGCATAGAGCCACATGGAGAGCAAAAAGGTTCGAGCTTGTGGGGTGATGCCGTGAGCACCTTTTTGAGGGTGAGGTGCCCTGACTGTGAGAATGAGCAAGTAGTTTTTGATCGGGCATCAATCCATGTAAAATGTCTGGTTTGCGGAAGAACATTGGTTGAGCCAACAGGTGGAAAGTCAAGGATAAAGGCTGAAATCATAAAAGTTTTAGAATGAGCATCTCTTCCCTTGTTTTTGAAATAAACAGGGTGAAGGATAGAATTGAGGAAGAAGTATCTGCTAGAATATCAGAGTTTGAAAGGCTTAACACCCTAGGAAACAACCACTGGTTCA